>JBBDQS010000041.1:17981-22251 GCA_040905805.1 Egibacteraceae bacterium
CCCCCCCCCCCCGGGGGGGGCTGGGTCGTTGCCTCCTGCACCCGGCCGGGGAAGTGCCTGGGCGGCGGCCGGCGTCAGGGTGGGGAAGCTCGGACCTGCTAGGAGGCCCGCTTGATCCGGTGGCCGGGGCGGACGATCTTGTGGCGCACGACGGCGTCGGTGATCCGCAGCTGACGGTCGAGCTCGCTCACGCCGGGTCCGGGCATCTGGAAGTCGATGACCGTGTAGTAGCCCTCGGTCATGTGCTCGATCTCGTAGGCGAACGTCCGCTTGCCCCAGTGATCGACGCGCTCGACGGTGCCGCCCTGGTTGGCGATCGTCGTCGTGAAGCGCTCGACGGTGGCGGTGACGGCGTCCTCGTCCAAGCCGGCGTTGGCGATGATCATCAGCTCATAGGTGTTCAAACAGTCCATCCTCTGGTCTTGGTCGGTCCCCCGGCGTGCGCTCGGCGAGCTGCATGCTCGTCGACGCCCAGCCCGGCGAACAGGACGGTGGTCGTCGCTGCACCGTACCACTGCACGATCCGGTCCTCTATCCGAGCCCGGTCACTGTACCGGTGTCGTGCGACACCGCGCGTGGTCCCTGTGGACAACGCTAGGTGGTGAGCTCCTCGCGGCGGGCGGTGGTCTCGCCGAGCAGCAGGCTCTCGGCCTTGACCCGCTCGCGGGCGAGGAAGCCGACGAGGTTGTCGCGCGTGTCCAGGTACGCGCGGCAGTCGAGCTCCAGGGTGATCGTCCCGGCGTACCCGGACGCCCCTACGTGGGCGAGGAACGCCTCCAGGGGCAGGACCCCGCTGCCGATGGGCGCGTGGCTGTCCTTGCCGTTGCCGAAGTTGTCGGACACGTGCAGGTGCGCCACCCGCTCCCCGAGGGCGTCCCAGGCCTCGAAGAGGTCCACGCCGGCGACCGCGAAGTGGCTCGTGTCGAACACCACCGACCGGAACGCCGTCATGTCCTCGGGGGTGATCACCGAGCTGAACGACCGCCCGTGCACGGGGTAGAGGTTCTCCATGGCGAACACCGGGCCGTACTCGTCGGCCTCGGCCTCCATCTCGGTGGCCAGCCATCCGCGGGCCTTGCGCTCCCAGCGGAACGGCGCGTGCGCCACCATGACCTCCGCGTCCAGGGCGGCGGCGATCTCCAGCGAGCGGCGGGTCTTCGCGATGTAGGCGGAACCCAGGACGTTGCGCAGCAGGACCATGTAGGGACCGTGCACGACCGGCACGGTGATGCCCGCCTCCTGCGCGTGGGCCAGGATGCGGTCGGGGTCGCGGGTCTCGGGGTTGTGGCCGATCAGCAGCTCCGCGCCGTCGTACCCGGCGTCGGCGATGGAGTCCATGATCCAGCCGAGCGGGCTCAGCAGCAGCGGGCCGGTCGAGACGAGCAGCCGCGGCCGGCTCGGGGATACCCCACGAGCGGTAGTCATGTCTGCCAGGGTAGCGACCGCCGGTGTCAGGAGAGCAACGCAAGGGTGAAAGGAGCGCGTCGGTGCCTGCGCTAGTCTCCGTCCCGGACGGGAGATCCCGCGAGGAGGAGTGCGCGTGTGAACATCGCGGAGCGGTTGCGTGACAGCGCAGCCCGCTTGCCCGACAAGGTCGCGCTGGTGTTCCAGGACCAGCGCGTCACCTACGCCGAGCTCGACCGGCAGGTGGACCGCGCGGCGGCGGCGTTCCAGGCGCTCGGGCTGGAGCCCGGCGCTCGTGTCGCGCTCATGGTCGGCAACACCCCGCACTTCGTCGAGGCCTTCTACGGCGCCCTGCGGGCCGGGCTGGTGGTCGTGCCGATCAACGTGGGGTTCACCGCCGACGAGGTCGCGTACCTGCTCGCCGACTCCGGCGCACGGGCCGTCGTGGTCAGCGAGCCGTTCGCCGCCGTGCTGCACGGCGTGCGCGAGACGCTGCCGGCGCTGGACCAGGTGATCGTGGCGGGCGCGTCGAGCCCGCCGGCGGGCACGCGGACGTGGCGCCAGTTCGCCAGCAGCGTCGAGGACCCCCCGACCCCGGTGGACGCCGACGCCTCCGCGCTCGCACTGCTGCAGTACACCTCGGGCACCACCGGCAAGCCCAAGGGCGCGATGCTGAGCCACGCCAACCTGCTGGCCAACCACGCCCAGATGGAGCGCACCCGACTGCGCGTCGAGGAGGGCGACGTCGTCCTCTGCGTGCTGCCCCTGTTCCACATCTACGCGCTCAACGTCGCGATGGCGTTCACGCTGTCGCGCGGGGCCACGATCATGGTCGTGGAGCGATTCGACGCGCTGCAGACCCTCGTCGACATCGCGGCCCACCGGGTGTCGGTGCTGCTCGGGGCGCCGCCGATGTACGTCGCCTGGGTGAACACCCCAGGCGTGGCCGACTACGACCTCGCCAGCGTGCGCATCGCCATCTCGGGGGCGGCGCCGCTGCCCCCGCCGGTCCTGGAGCGCTTCCGGGCCGACCTCGGCATCCCCATCTGGGAGGGGTACGGCCTCACCGAGACCGCGCCGGTGCTGACCACGGTGGCGATGGGCGACCGGGTCGTGCCCGGCAGTGTCGGCATGCCGCTGCCCGACGTCGAGGTGCGCATCGTCGACGACCATGGCAAGCCCGTCAGGCAGGGGGACCCCGGCGAGATACTCGTGCGCGGCCCGAACGTGTTCTCCGGCTACTGGAACGACGAGCCGGCGACCAAGGAGGCCATCGACGACGAGGGGTGGTTCGCCACCGGTGACATCGGCTACAGCGACGAGGGCTACCTCTACCTGGTGGACCGCAAGCGGGACCTGATCATCGTCAGCGGGTTCAACGTCTACCCCCGCGAGGTCGAGGAGGTGCTGTACCGCCACCCGAAGGTCGCCGAGGCGGCGGTGGTCGGCACCCCCCACCCCTACACCGGCGAGGCCGTCAAAGCCGTGGTGGTCCTGTGCGGCGGCGAGGAGGCCGGCGCCGAGGAGCTCATCGACTTCTGCCGGCGCTCGCTGGCCCGCTTCAAGGCGCCCGAGGTGGTCGAGTTCGTCCAGTCCCTGCCCCACAACCCCAGCGGCAAGGTCCTGCGCCGGGAGCTCCGTGACCTCGACCCCCCACCCCCTGACCGCCCGCCCATGACCGCGTGAATCGCCGGGCATCGGGCCGCGGCGTACCATGCGGCCATGGTCTTCGCGGTTGGCTTCGCCGTCCTGGGAGCGCTTGTGGCGGGGGCGTTCTCCGCTGAGCTCGCCCGCCAGTGGCGGGCACGCCGGCGCCACCACGCGCTGGCCTGGTCCCTGTCACTGGCGCTGTACGCCGCCGGCATGGTGGCGTTGGCGGCAGGGTTCGGCCTGGGGTGGTCCCCGGCGTCGTTCGCGGTGTACTGGATCACCGGCGCCTTGTTGAACGTGCCCCTCCTGGCGGTCGGCCAGCTGCACCTGCTGGACAGCAAGCGGGCGGCGCTCTGGTGGACGATCGCCGGGCTGGCGACCGTGTGGAGCGTGGCCGCGGTGGCGCTCACCCCGGTCGAGGTCGGGGTGCTGGCTGCTGCCGACGGCGCCGGCGGCATCCCCGGCGGCCAGGAGGCGTTCGCCGGTGGGCTCGCCTACCAGGTGCTGCGGCCCATGACGATCCTCGGGGCCCTGGTCGTGGTCGTCGGATCGGTGTACTCGGGGCTGCGCGCCCGCCGCTACGGGATCCTGCTGATCGCGCTCGGGGTCGCCGTCTCGGCCACCTCGTCGCGCTTCCTCGCCGCCGAGCTCGACCACCTCGTCGCGCTCGTCCTGGCCGTGGGCGTGACCGTCATGTACGCGGGGTTCCGCGCGGCGCGCCGGGCCCCCCGTGCGCGCCGGGAGACGACCCGCGTCAGGACCGCGTGACCCACCGAGCCCGGGTGACCGTCTTCACCCGCGCGACCTGCGGGCTGTGTCGGCAGGCCGAGGCCGTCGTCGCCCAGGTCGCGGCGGGCCGCGCCGACGTCGAGCATGTCGACATCGACGAGGACCCGAGCCTCACCGACCGCTACACCGTGCGGGTGCCCGTCGTGGCCGTGGACGGCGAGGAGCTGTTCGAGTATGTCGTGGACGCCGACGCGCTGCGCGACGCCCTGACGCGAGCCGCCCGCGACTGACCCTCAGGGCGGTCGCCGCACCGCCGCGCCCGGGAGGATGAGCATGGCGCCCGGGCCATGTGGCCGGGCCACGCGGCCACTGTGGGGGTGGTGGTGTGGCCGGGCCACGTGCCCGGGGGAGTCGCCGGGCCACGCGGGCACTGTGGGGGTGGTGGTGTGGCCGGGCCACGTGCCCGGGGGAGTCGCCGGGCCACGCG
>JBBDQS010000041.1:22351-39394 GCA_040905805.1 Egibacteraceae bacterium
GGTGGTGGTGTGGCCGGGCCACGTGCCCGGGGGAGTCGCCGGGCCACGCGGCCACTGTGTGGGTGGTGGTGTGGCCGGGCCATCCGTCCGGGGACGGGGTCAGTCCCGGGGCTGACGCAGCACCACCATGGCCATGTCGTCGGCGGGGGGCGCGGCACCGAAGGTCAGCGCCGCGTGCTGCAGCTTCTCGGCGAGCACGTCGGCGGAGGCGTCGGCGAGCCCGCTCAGCACGGCTGGCAGGTCGTCCTCGAAGTAGGCGTCCCCCGCACGGCGCTCGCTGACGCCGTCGGTGTAGAAGACCAGCGCATCACCGGGCCGCAGGCGCACGGTCCGCTCGGTCAGCGCCGGGGCGTCGAAGACCCCGAGCAGGGGACCGGGCTCGCCCACCGCCGTCACGGTGCCGTCGGCCCCCACCAGCATGGCCAGCGGGTGCCCGGCATTGCACAGCGTCACACTGGTGACGTCCTCGCCCGGGATGACTCCGGCCAGGCACACGGTGGCGAAGCGCGGCTCCATGGCCTCGTCGTCGGTGTGCTCGGCGTCGGCGCGCAGCAGCATCGTGTTCAGGTCCGCCAGGATCCGCCGCGGGCTGCGGCTGTGCAGGGCCGCGCACCGGATGGTGTGCCGGGCCAGACCGGTGACGGCCGAGGACGCCACCCCCTTGCCGCACACGTCGCCGATGGCGAGTATCCACCGCCCGCCCCGACCGGCGAACAGGTCGTAGAAGTCCCCGCCCACCTCCACGCCCGCACCCGCGGCGCGGTAGCGCACGGCGACCTCCAGTCCGGGGACTTCGGGCAGCCGGGCGGGCAGCAGGCTCTGCTGCAGCTCGTCAGCGACCGCGCTGCGCTCCGCGTAGGCCTGCGCGTGGGAGACGGCGACGGCGGCGCGGCCGGCGACCTCCCGCAGGAGGGCGACGTGCTCCTGGTCGAGGGAGCGCTGCCGGCTGTTGGCGCACGCCATGGCGCCCACGACCCGCCCGCGGATGCGCAGGGGGACCACGGCGCCCGAGCCGAGCTCCACGGCGCGCAGCAGCGCCAGGTGGTCGGCGTTCTCGGCGAGGTCGCGCAATAGCGCGTCGGTGACGTCCTCGAAGACCTGGGTCTGCCCGGTGCGCATCACCAGCCCCGCGCCCGCCGGGGCGGACAGCCGCACCGGCCATCGCCGTTGCAGCTCCTCGACCAGGGCCACCCGCTCGGGGTCCTGGTGGCTGACGGCGACCGGCAGGGGCTCCCCGCGATCGTCGCGCAGGTACACCACACACCAGTCGGCCAGCCGCGGGACCACGGTGTCGGCCAGCCGCTTGAGGGTCTCGTCCAGGTCCAGCGTGGCCCCGAGGACCCGTGAGGCCTCGGCGAGGAACGCCAGCTGGCCGGCGGTCTTCTCGGCCTTGCGGCGGGCCTGCGCCTCCGCATCGTAGAGCCGGGCACGGTCCACGGCCTGGGCGAGCTGCCCGGCGACCGCGTCGATGAACGACAGGGCGTCGTCGCTGAGCTGGTGCGGCCCCGCCCAGGTCAGGCCGATGCTGCCGATGACCCGGTCGGTCACGATCAACGGCCACGCGCCGAGGGCCCGGTCCCGCAGCACGGGGACCAGCTGCTCGATCCCGGGGTTGTCGGCCACGGTGCTGGCCCTGTCGGGGTAGAACACGCGTCGCCGCCGGCGCACCGCCAACGCCAGGGGCAACGGTGAGTCGACGTCGAACTGGCGCAGCGACTCCACGATCGACGCCTGGTAGCCGATGGCGCCCCGCACGTGCAGCATCCCCGCCGTGTCGTCGAGGAGGGCGGTGGCCGCGCCGTCGCCGTCCACGCCGGCGACCAGCTCGGTGAGGACGACGTCGAGGGCCGCGTCGGCCGTCGCGGCCTGCGACAGCGCCGCGGTGATGCGCTGCAGCGCCATCGCCCGGTCGCGGGCAGCCACCAGCGTGGCCATGTCGTCGGTCGCCCCATCAAGCGCACGGGCAGCGGTGGGCTCGGCGCCGGGCCGTTCGGATCCCCGGTCGCGACCCATCGTGTCCCTGCTCTCGGTCTGGCCATCTGTCACCATGCGGCTCCGGGGACACGGGAGGCCGCGGGACTTCGATGGGTGGATGGACGTCCGCGATGACCATGGTTCCGTGCTCGATGGCCGGCGTCAAGCCTCGCGCCCGACCAACTCCCCCGACCAACCCCGTGGGGGTCCCGCGGCCTTTGAGCCGCGACAGCACCGCACGTACCATTGTGAAAGGCGGGCGCGGCCCGCACGTGGCGAGGACGGCAAGGAGACCCGGTGTCCCGGCAGATCCCCTACGCGAGCGTGGCCCGTCTGCCGGTCTACCTGCGGGCGCTCGTGGACATGGCCGAGGTCGGGACCCACACCGTGTCGAGCGACTCCCTGGCCAGCGCTGCTGGCGTCAACTCCGCCAAGATCCGCAAGGATCTGTCCTATCTCGGCTCCTACGGCACCCGGGGGGTGGGCTACGACGTCGAGTACCTCATCCACCAGATCAGCCGCGAGCTCGGGCTCACCCAGGACTGGGCCGTGTGCCTGGTCGGCATCGGCAACCTCGGCCGCGCCCTGGCGGAGTACAGCGGGTTCGAGCAGCGGGGCTTTCGCATCGCGGCGCTGCTCGACGCCGACCGTGACAAGGTGGGGCGCAGCCTCGCGGGGTTGGTCGTCGAGCACGTCGACGACATCGAGCGGGTGGTCAAGGAGCACGAGATCTCCATCGGCGTGCTGGCCGTGCCCGGCGGCGTGGCCCAGGACGTCGCCGATCGGCTCGTGGCCGCCGGCATCACGTCGATCCTGAACTTCGCGCCGACCGTCCTGAACGTCCCCGACGGCGTGAGCCTGCGCAAGGTCGACCTGTCGATCGAGCTGCAGATCCTGTCCTTCTACGAGCAGCGCCGGGCCGCCGAGGAGTCGGTGCGACGCGGCACCGCCCGTGCCCGGCTCGCCGCGGTCGTCGACGACCCGGACCGGCCAGGCCGCCCGGAGTGAGCGCCGGGGTCCCGCTGGCGGTCGACGTGGCGGGCCGGCGGGTCGTGGCCGTCGGAGCCGGACCGGTGGCGGCCGCCAAGACCGCGCCGTTGCTGGACGCGGGGGCCGCGCTCACCGTGGTGGCACCCGACGCCGTCGGCGAGATCCGCGAGGCCGCCGGGGCCCGCCGGCTGGTCTGGCACGCGCGCACCTACGCCCCGGGCGACCTGGCTGGCGCCTTCCTGGTCGTGGCCGCCACCGCCGAGGGGGCGGTCAACGCCCGCGTCGCCGCCGACGCCGCGGCACAGGCCACCTTCTGTGTGCGCACCGACCGGCCCGCCCCCGACGCCGACGCCGCGTCCGACGACGCGCACGGCACGGCCGCGCTGCTCGGCACCGTGCGCCACGGCGACTTCATGGTGGCGGTGTCGACGGGGGGGCGGGTCCCCGCGGTGGCACGCCACGTGCGCGTCGACCTCAGCGCCCGGTACGGGCCGGAGTACGGGGCGCTGGTCGAGCTGCTCGCCGACCTGCGCGCCGCTCCCGACGTGCGCCGGCGGCTGGAGCACCTCGACGGCGGTGCCCGGCGCGCCGCTTGGCGCTCGCTGCCGATGGCCGATATCCTGAAGGCGTTGCGCAATGGCGACGACCCATCTGCGAGAGAACTGGCGCTGGCGTGTCTTTGCTCGTCCTCGGACTGAACTACAAGACGGCCCCCGTCGGGCTCCTCGAGCGGGTCGCAGTCGCCCACGAGGACATCCCCAAGGCGCTGACCTCCCTGGCCCAGCGCGAGCACGTGCTCGAAGCGGTCGTGCTGTCCACGTGCAACCGCGTCGAGGTCTACGCCGCGGTCTCCCGCTTCCACGGGGGGCTCGCCGACCTGCGGCGCTTCTTCTCGGAGTGGAGCGGCGTGGCGCCGGAGGACTTCGTCGACCTCACCTACGACCACTACGACCACCAGGCGGCCACCCACCTGTTCGGCGTCACCGCCGGGCTGGACTCCATGGTGGTCGGCGAGCGGCAGATCCAGCTGCAGGTCAAGCAGGCGTTCGCCGAGGCCGAGGCCGAGGGCACCGCCGGACGGATGCTGTCGGCGCTGTTCCGCCGCGCGCTGAAGGTCGGCAAGGAAGCCCGCCGCGAGACCGGCATCTCCTCCGGCGCATCCTCCATGGTCGACGTCGGACTCGAGGCCGCCCGCCAGGTGCTGGGCGACCTCGAGGGACGCACCGTCCTGGTCGTGGGGGCCGGCAAGATGGGGGGGATGGGCGCTGACCGCCTCGCCGGCACGGCCGAGCGCATCCTCGTGGCCAACCGCACACCCGACAAGGCCGAGCGCCTGGCCGCGAAGGTCGGCGGGCAGGTCGTGGCACTGGGGGGTCTGGCCGAGGGGCTCGCCGCCGCCGACCTGGTGCTGTGCTCCACGGGCGCCTCCAGCCCGGTGGTCGACCACGACATGGTCCGCGACGCCATGGCCGCCCGGCCCGACCGCCCCCTGGTGCTGGTCGATCTCGCGGTGCCGCGCGACGTGGACGCGGCCTGTGCGGGCCTGCCCGGCGTCACGGTCCTGGACATCGACGCGATCCGCGTGGTGACCGACACCCCGGCGACGTCCGCGCCGGACGGGGAGCAGGCGGGGGGGCTGCCGGCCGAGATCGCCAAGGGGCGGGCCATCGTGGCGGCCGAGGCAGAGCGCTTCGCCGCCTGGACGCGCAGCGTCCGGGTCGAGCCCACCATCGCGGCGCTGCGCGCGCGCGCGGAGGAGGTGCGCGAGGCCGAGGTGCGGCGGCACGGCGCCCGCCTCGGCGACCTCGACGCGGGTCAGCAGGCCGTCGTGGACGCGCTCACCCGCCGGATCGTCAACACCTTGCTGCACACGCCGACGGTCCGGCTGAAGGCGGCCGCCGACCGCGGTGACGACGCGCACGGCGCGGCCCTGCGCGAGCTGTTCGACCTGCCCGAGTAGATCCTCTCGAGAAGGGCGCCCCGTGCTGCGCATCGCCACGCGGCGTTCCGCTCTTGCGCGCGCGCAGTCCCACCAGACCGGTCAGCTGCTCGCGGCGCGCGCCGGCACCGAGTTCACGTTGGTGGCGATGGCCACCACCGGCGACCTCCAATCCGACCGTGCCATCGGTGAGTTCGACGTGAAGGGCCTGTTCGTCGACACGATCCGCGCGGCGTTGCGGGCCGGCGACGTCGACCTGGCGATCCACTCCTACAAGGACCTGCCGAGCGACCCGGTTGCGGGGCTGGTCATCGGGGCGGTGCCCGAGCGCGAGGACCCCCGGGACCTGCTCGTCACCCGCGACGGCCGGGGCCTTGCCGCCCTGGCCGCGACGGCGACGGTGGGCACCAGCTCGGAGCGCCGGCGGGTGCAGCTGCTGCGGGCCCGGCCGAGCCTGCAGGTGCTGGCGGTGCGGGGCAACCTCGACACGCGCCTGCGCAAGGTGGCCGACGGCGAGTACGACGCGGTGGTCGTGGCGTTCGCCGGCCTCCGGCGGCTGTACGTGCCGGAGGCCGACGGCGGGGTCGGTGCCCTCGGCCTGCCGCTGAAGGCGGTGCCACTGGAGGCGGGGGAGGTGCTGTCGGCGCCCGCGCAGGGCGCGCTGGCGGTGGAGTGCCGCCAGCAGGACGAGGTCGCCCTGGCGGCCTGCGCCCAGATCGACCATGACGCCACACACCGCACGGTGCGTGCCGAGCGGGCGTTCCTGCGACGGCTCGGTGGCGGCTGCCTCGCCCCGGTCGGCGCCCTGGCCACCCTGTCGCCGGCACAGGGCGGACAGCGCCTGGAGCTGCTCGGCATGCTGGGCGACCCCGGCCGCCGGCGGGTGCTGCGGATGTCCGACACCGGGCCCGAGGACCAGCCCGAGGCGCTCGGCGCGTCGCTCGCCGACCAGATGGTCGCTGCCGGCGGGGCCGAGCTGCTCGACGCGATCACCGCGGCCCGCGCGTCCGCTCCCGAGACCCACCCGTGAGCGTGCCGTTCGGCGGGCCGCCGGCCACGGGCGGGACCGTCCACCTGGTGGGCGGGGGCCCGGGCGACCCGGGGCTGCTCGGTCTGCGCGCCGCGCAGCTGCTCGCCACGGCGACGGTCGTGGCCTACGACCGGCTCGCCCCGCCCGAGGCGCTGACGCTGTGCCCCGAGGCCTGCGCGCGCGTGTACGTCGGCAAGCTGCCCGACCGCCACGCGCTGTCCCAGGAGGAGATCAACGCCCTGCTGGTCGAGCGCGCGCTCGCCGGCGAGGCGGTCGTGCGGCTGAAGGGCGGTGACCCGTTCGTGCTCGGGCGGGGCTCGGAGGAGGCGGCGGCGTGCGTCGCGGCGGGTGTCCCCTTCGAGGTGGTGCCGGCGGTGACCGCCGGGGTGGCGGTGCCCGCGTACGCGGGCATCCCGGTCACCCACCGCGGCGTGGCACCGGCCTTCGCGGTCGTCACCGGCCACGAGGACCCGACCAAGCCCGACACCCAGGTCGACTACGACGCCCTCGCGGCCTTTCCCGGGACGCTGCTGCTGTACATGGGGGTCGGGCGCCTGCCTGAGATCGCCGCCGCGCTGGTGGCCGCGGGCAAGCCGGCCTCCACGCCCGTCGCGGTGGTGCGCTGGGGCACCACGCCGCGCCAGGAGACGCTGACCGGGACGCTGGACGACATCGCCACGCGCGTCGCGGCCACCGGGTTCGCCAACCCCGCGATCATCGTCGTGGGCGACGTGGTGGCGCTGCGCGACCAGATCGGCTGGTTCGAGCCCGAGCAGGCACCGTGGGTCCGCGCGCGCCGGCCGCTGCACGGCGTGTCGGTGCTGGTGCCCCGGACCCGCCACCAGGCCTCGGAGCTGTCGGGACGTCTGCGCGCGCTCGGGGCCGAGCCCGTCGAGGCGCCGACGATCACCATCGAGCCGACGCGGGACCCCGAGCGGCTGCGCGCCTGCCTGGCGCGGGTCGCCGCCGGTGCGTGGGACTGGCTGGCGCTGACCTCGGCCAACGGCGTCGCGGGTCTGTGGGAGCAGGTCGAGGCGCTGGGCCTCGACGCCCGCCTGTTCGCCGGCGTGCGCATCGCCGCGGTCGGCCCCGGTACCGCCGACGCGCTGGCCGGGCGCGGGCTGCGCGCGGATGTCGTGCCCGACCGCTTCACCACGCGGGGCCTGGCCGACGCGCTCGTCGCCGGCCACCAGCCCGCGCGGATCCTGCTGGCCCGCGCCGACCTCGCCACGCCGGCGCTGACCGAGGCCCTCGACGCGGCCGGCTGGGACACCACCGAGGTCGAGGCCTACCGCACCGCCCCCGCTGCGGGCCTGCCCCTGCCGGTGCGGGAGCGGCTGGCCGCGGGCGACATCGACGTGGCGGCGTTCGCGTCGTCCTCGACGGTGCGCAACTTCGTCGCCCTGGTCGGGGGCGAGGTGGCCCCGGCCCTGCGCGTCGCCTCGATCGGACCGGTGACGTCGGCGACCTGCCGCGAGCTCGGCCTGCGGGTGGACGCCGAGGCCGACCCGCACGACCTCGACGGGCTGGTTGCGGCAGTGGTCGCCGCCGCAACCTCCCGGTAGGTCAGGCCGGCCAGCCGGTATCATGGCCCCCTATGGATCGTGTCGCGCGCATCGTGGTCCGAAAGCAGCTCGGCGAGCGCGACGACGCCACCACGTACTGGCGGAGCGTGCCCGCCGCCGAACGCGTCGCCCACGTGGAGGAGCTCCGGCGGCGCCATCACGGGTGGGACGATGGAGCTCGACCACAACTTCAGCGAGTTCATCGCGTCGTTGCGCGTCCATGACGTGCGCTTCCTCGTCGTCGGCGGCTACGCCGTCGCGTTCCATGGCCACCCCCGCTACACCGGCGACCTCGACGTATGGCTCCTGGTCGACGACGCCAACGCCCGGGCGGTCCTCGCCGCGCTGGAGGATTTCGGCTTCGGGGACGTCGGCCTCACCGTCGAGGACTTCAGCACGCCCGGCCGGGTCGTGCAGCTCGGGTACCCACCGCTGCGCATCGACCTGCTGACCTCGATCGACGGGGTCGACTTCGCCGAGGCCTATGACCGCCGCATCGAGGCCGCCCTCAGCCGCGTGTCGGTCCCGTTCATCTCGCTGGAGGATCTCCGACGCAACAAGGCGGCGAGCGGCCGGTGGCAGGACCGTGCGGACCTCGAGGCGCTCGGCGACGACTGACCGGTGCTCAGCCGGGGTCGACTACCGGATCCTCGAGTTTCGGGGGTGCCGAGCCGTCCTCGCCGGGCGGGGGGGGCGGGTCGGGTCACGACCCGTTGACGCCGAACCACAGGTACAGGCCCGCGAGCACGACGGGGATCATCGCGAGCTTGATGGCGAGCTTCGCCGCTTTGACCATCACGAGCACCGCGACGACGAGCACCACGATCCCCAGGGTTGTGTCGACGCCGCCGAGGCGGTCGACCAGGCCGTTCAGCTCCTCCATGATGTCCATGGCGCCCTACCGTATCGGGACTATCCTCGACGGTATGCCATCCGCGCCCTTCCCGACCGGCCGGCCGCGGCGCCTGCGGCGCACGCCGGCCCTGCGCGGCCTGGTGCGCGAGACGCGGCTGCATCCCGAGCAGCTGGTGGCGCCGCTGTTCGTCAAGCAGGGCCTTACCGAGCCGGCGGCCGTCGGCTCGATGCCCGGGGTGGTGCAGCACACCCTCGACAGCCTGAGAACCGAGGCCAAGGAGCTGCGGGCCGCCGGCGTGCGCGCCCTGCTGGTGTTCGGGGTGCCGGCCCGCAAGGACGCCCAGGGCAGCGAGGCGTGGAACCCCGACGGGGTCGTGCAGCGCGCGCTGCGGGCGCTGCGCGACGACCACGGCGACGACGTGGTGCTGCTGGCCGACACCTGCCTGGACGAGTACACCGACCACGGCCACTGCGGCCCGCTGCGCCCCGACGGCAGCGTCGACAACGACGCCGCGCTGGCGTCCTACGCGCGGGCCGCGGTCAGCCAGGCCGCCGCCGGCGCGGACCTGGTCGCCCCCTCGGGGATGATGGACGGGCAGGTGGACGCGATCCGCGCGGCGCTGGACGACGCCGGCCACGCCGAGGCGGTCGGCGTCATGAGCTATTGCACGAAGTACGCCTCGGCGTTCTACGGGCCGTTCCGCGACGCCGCCGAGTGCGCCCCCTCGTTCGGGGACCGCGCCAGCTACCAGCTCGACCCGAGCAACGCCGACGAGGGCGTGCGCGAGGCCCTGGCCGACGTCGCCGAGGGCGCCGACGTGCTGCTCGTCAAGCCCGCCGTGGCCTACCTGGACCTCGTCTGGCGCGTGCAGCAGGCCACCGGGCTGCCCCTGGCCGCCTACCACGTGTCCGGGGAGTACGCGATGGTGCACGCCGCCGCCGACCGCGGCTGGATCGACGGTGACGCGGTGATGGACGAGACGCTGCGGTCCATCCACCGCGCCGGCGCCGACCTGCTCATCACCTACGCCGCCGGGTGGATGGCCCGGCGCCTGCACTGACCGTTCGCGCGCGAGCCGCGGGAAAGTCGAGGGCCCTCAGGGAGCCGGTGTGGTGCACGGGGGTCGCTGGGGCGAGCTTTCCCGCGCCGGCGCGGGAAAGTCGAGGGGGCAGCCGCCACGGCCGCGCCGGCTCGGCACGGCGATAGGATCGTTGGCCGGACAGCACCGAACGTCATCGAGGAGCAGACCATGCGCTACCGCCAGCTCGCCCCCGGCATCGAGGTCAGCGAGGTCGGCTTCGGCAACTGGACGATGACCACGGGCTGGTGGGGGGAGTACACGAAGGAGCAGGCCATCGACCTGCACCGCGCGGCCTTCGACGCGGGGATCACCTTCTTCGACACCTCCAACGCCTACGCGGAGGGCTACGCCGAGCAGGTGCTGGCCGAGGCGCTCGGGGGCGTGCGCGAGCAGATCGTGATCGGCACCAAGTTCGGCTACGACCTGGAGGCGACCGACACGCGCCGCGGCCAGCAGGAACGACCGCACAAGACCGACATCGCCAGCGTCCGCCGCGACCTCGACGCGAGCCTGCGCCGCCTCGGCACCGACCGCGTCGACGTCTACCAGCTGCACAACCCGCGCCTGGCCCACCTCGACGACGACGCGCTGTTCGCCTTCCTCGACGAGGCGCGCCAGGCGGGCAAGATCCGCAGCTACGGCATGGCGCTGGGGCCCAAGATCGGCTGGCGCGACGAGGGCGTGCACGGCATGCGCACCCGTGACCTCGCCGCCGTGCAGATGATCTACAACATCCTGGAGCAGGACCCCGGCCGCGACCTGCTGGCCGCCGCCCGCGAGACCGACACCAGGATGATCGTGCGCGTGCCCCACTCCAGCGGCCTGCTCGAGGGCAACCTCACCGCCGACCACGTCTTCCCGGCCGGCGACCACCGCCGGCACCGGCCGCGCAGCTGGCTGGTCGAGGGGGTGCAGAAGGTCGCCGCCCTGGACTTCCTCGCAGGGGGGCGCACGCTCGGGCAGGCGGCGCTGCGTTGGATCCTCGCCGACGAGCAGGTCGCCACCACTCTGCCGAACATCTACTCGCGCGCCGAGATCGACGAGTTCGCCGCCGCCGCCGACGTGGCCGACCTCACCGCCGGGGAGCTCGACCGTATCGCCGCCCTGTACGCGGACAACTTCGGTGTCACGCCGGAGGCGGACCGCACCACCAAGGTCAACGCCTAGTGGGACGCCCGGCGCTGTCCGAGGCGCTGTACGCCCGCGCCCAGGCGGTCATCCCCGGTGGGGTCAGCTCCCCGGTCCGCGCATTCCGCGCAGTCGGCGGCACGCCCCGGTTCATGGCGTCGGGGTCTGGGGCCACCATCACCGACGTCGACGGCACGGCCTACCGCGACTACGTGCTGAGCTGGGGGCCGCTGATCGCCGGGCACGCCCACCCCGCCGTGGTCACCGCCGCCCGTGACGCCCTCGAACGCGGCTCCAGCTTCGGGGCGCCGACCGCGGCGGAGGTCGAGCTCGCCGAGGAGATCCGTGGCCGCTATCCCGCAGCGGAGCGGGTGCGCCTGGTCTCCAGCGGCACCGAGGCCGGGATGAGCGTGCTGCGGGTCGCCCGCGCCGCCACCGGCCGCGCGAAGGTCGTGAAGTTCGCCGGCCACTACCACGGCCACGCCGACGCACTGCTCGCCGAGGCCGGCAGCGGCGTCGCGACCCTCGGGCTGCCCGACTCGCCGGGGGTGACCGCCGGGGCGGTCGCCGACACCCTCGTGGTCGGCTGGAACGACCGGGCCGGCGTGGAGGCGGTCTTCGCCGAGCACGGGGAGGACATCGCCGTGCTCGTCTGCGAACCCGTCGCCGCCAACATGGGCGTCGTCCCCCCCGAGGCCGGCTTCCTCGCCTTCCTGCGCGAGATCACGGCCCGCCACGGGGCCCTGCTGTGCTTCGACGAGGTCATGACCGGGTTCCGCGTCGCGCGCGGCGGCGCGGCCGAGCTGTCCGGCGTCACCCCGGACCTGGCGATGTTCGGCAAGGTGGTCGGGGGCGGGTTCCCGCTGGCGGCCCTCGGCGGGCGCGCGACCCTGATGGAGCAGCTGGCCCCGGCCGGGCCCGTGTACCAGGCGGGCACGCTGAGCGGCAACCCGGTGGCCGTGGCGGCGGGCCAGGCACAGCTGCGCCTGCTCGACGCGGCGGCGTACGCCCGGCTGGACGACGTCGCGGACCGCCTGATCGCGGGACTGTCGGCCGCGTTCGCCGCGGTGGGCCTGCCCGCGGTGGTGCAGCGTGCCGGCAGCCTGTTCAGCGTCTTCTTCGGCACCGGTGAGCCGGTCCGGGACTACCCGGGGGCCCGGGCGGCCGACCACGACCGCTACGCCGCGTTCTTCACCGGCATGCTGGCGCGCGGGCACTACCTGCCGCCGTCGGGCTACGAGGCGCTCTTCGTGAGCCTCGCCCACACCGACCAGGACGTCGAGGACACGATCACCGCCGCGGGCGCGGTGGCGGCCACCCTCGTCTAGACCCCGGGCCCGGAACCTGCCCGGAACCGGCGTCGTTACCCTGGGCGTATGGACACCGAGCCCCCGGCCACCCAACCCTCCGCCGGTGGCCGCAAGACGGTGGTGCTGAGCCTGCTGGTGGGGCTCGCGTTCGCGGCGGGCGCGCTGGGGGTCACCATGCTGGTCAGCGCCCAGGACCGCGGCGGGCCCGCCGGCAGCGCCGATGCGCCCGGGCTCGGCCCCGTCAGCGGGGCCGAGTCGATGCCCATGCCCGCCACCGAGCTCCCCGGCTTCGGTGAGGACGCGGCGCCCGTGGCGCTGGCCGCCTTCCGCGGCACGCCGCTGGTGGTCAACTTCTGGGCCAGCTGGTGCGCGCCCTGCGTCGCGGAGATGCCCGAGCTGCAGGACATGTCCGAGGCCCTCGCGGGCCGGGCCACGGTCCTCGGCGTGAACTACCGCGACCCCGACCACGACGCCGCGCGGGCGTTCGTCGACGAGCTCGCCATCACCTACGAGCTGGCGAGCGACCCCACCGGAGACTTCCTGAACGCCGTGCGCGGCATCGGGATGCCGACCACGTTGCTGGTCGACGAAGCCGGCACGATCGTGTACCGCCACACCGGCATCCTCGACGAGGAGCAGCTTTCCGACCTCATGGAGCGCTACCTGGGGATCGAGGCGTGACGCTGACCGGGCCTCGGTTGGCGGTACCCCCGCCCCACCGGGTAAAGTCCGTGCCGCGGAGAGGCGGACGGACCGACACGGAAAGGGATGTGCGTGGACTGGGTGGGTGACTTCTTCAGCGCCCTTCCCGAGGCCATGCGCGGCCTGTGGGCGTTCGGGGACGGGTGGTACGGCCTGGCGATCATGCTCGGCTACCTGGCCTTCGCCCTGCTCATGACCTTCCTGGCGTTCAAGCTGCGCCCCACCCGGGGCTGGCTGTCGTCCATCTTCGGGGTGATGGCGATCACCGTCGGCATGTTCTGGGGGTTCGGCATCCTGCCATCGGCGTGGGTGTACTTCGCCGACGGGCAGGCCGGGCTGCTGGAGGGCACCGTCATCCCGTCGGCGCTGCCCGGCGCCGACAACTTCTACCAGGTCTTCCGCGACAGCGTCGCGATGGGTCTGACGATCATGGGGATCGCCGCGTTCTGCGTCGCGGCCCTGGCCATCCAGCGTCGCTTCCCCCGAGGGCTCATGGAGGGCGAGGAGTCCGGTTCGAAGACCGGTGGTTACAAGTAGGTGGCTCTTGCGGCACCATGGGAGCCACGGGAACGCAAGCGCCGCCGACGCGATAGGACGCCGAGATGGGACTGACCGACAAGGGCCTCCACCCCGAGATCTTCGATGACTACCGGATCGAGACCGTCGACCCGAACTGGCTGCAGGAACGGGTGAAGCCCAAGCGCCACATCGGGCTGACGCCCGAGCTGTGCATCCTGTGCCGAGCCTGTGAGGACGTCTGCCCGTGGGAGTGCATCTTCATGATGTCGCCCGGGATCATCAAGGAAGCCGAGAACACCGAGGTCATGACGCTGGCGACCACCGCGAACGCGGTGTTCGTCATCGACGACAACGAGTGCACCCGCTGCTCCATCTGCGTGGAGCGCTGCCCCTCCGACGCGTTGTGGCTGGGGCGCGTCGACAACTGAGCCCGAGAGGAACGCCTGAGTGAGCAAGATCCCGTCGCCCGGCGACCTGAAGAAGAAGACGCAGGACAACGTCATCTGGCGGTCCATCTTCCGTCCGGGTTCCATCTACCGGAAGGGCTACCGAGACACGTCTCGCGACCGGGCGCTGGCCGCCATGAACAACGTGCTCTACCACCTGCACCCCGTGAAGGTGAAGCGGCACGGGCTCAAGCTCACCTACACGTACTGTCTCGGCGGGCTGAGCTTCTTCCTGTTCATCCTGCTCACCATCACCGGCATCTTCCTGATGTTCTTCTACCGCCCCGCCGCCGGTCCCGGCAACGAGCTCGCCTACATCGACATGCAGAACCTGCGGGACACGGTGGCGTTCGGCGAGCTCGTGCGCAACCTGCACCGATGGGCCGCCCACGGCATGGTGCTGACCGTCTTCCTGCACATGGCCCGCGTCTTCTACCACGGGGCCTACAAGCCGCCGCGCGAGTTCAACTGGGTGATCGGCATCATCCTGCTCGTCCTCACGCTGCTGCTGTCGTTCACCGGCTACCTGCTGCCCTGGGACCAGCTCGCCCTCTGGGCGGTGGCGGTCGGGACGAACATGGCCGGGTTCACACCGGTGTTCGGCCAACAGGTGCAGTTCGTGCTGATCGGCGGGGTCGAAGTGGGTCCGGACACGCTGCTGCGTTGGTACGTGCTGCACGTGCTGGCCTTCCCGTTCATCCTGACCCTCTTCCTGGCGGTGCACTTCTGGCGCATCCGGAAGGACGGTGGGATCTCCGGTCCGCTGTAGGGGGCCCCGGCACCAGTCCACATCAGGGTCACACCCGCCCACGAGGAGCACGGGATGGCTGAAGAAGAAGTCGAGATGGACCAGCAGGTCTACGACGACCTGATCGCGCAGGGCAAGAGCGAGCGCATCGCCCGCGCGAAGGCCAAGGCCGCCGCCATCCGTGCGAAGAAGGCGACGGAGGCCGAGGCCGGCGACGGCGGTGGCGCTGCGGCCAAGCCCGCGGCGGCTGCGACGGCCGGCGCGGGCCAGTCGGAGGCGGGCGGGACCGCTGCCGCGGGCGGTGGGGTGGCCACGCGCTCCGGCGGGGCACTGACCCCGGAAGAGCGCCAAGCCCGGGTGCAGGCTGCCCTGGCCCAGAAGGACAACGGCGGCGGCCAGCGCACCGCCAGCCGCTACGCGGGCCAGGACCACACCCACCGCCTGCTCGCGATGGTCCCCCCGACCGGCATCCAGCAGATCCGCAGCAAGCAGGAGGACAAGGTCTACACGTGGCCGCACCTGATCACCGCCGAGTTCCTCGCCCTCATGGCGGTGACGGCGTTCCTCGTGGTCTTCTCGATGCTGATGAGCGCCCCGCTGCTGGAGCTCGCCAACGCCAACGTCACCCCTGACCCGTCCAAGGCCCCGTGGTACTTCATGGGCCTGCAGGAGATGCTCGCGTACTTCCACCCGATGATCGCCGGCGTCACGATCCCGACCGTCGGGATCATCGTCGGGATGGCGCTGCCCTACATCGACAAGAACCCGTCCGTCCGGCCGGAGAATCGCAAGACCGCCATCGTCGGCTTCTCCTTCGCCCTGCTCTTCAACGCCACCCTCGTGACCGTCGGTTCGTTCTTCCGGGGGCCCGGCTTCAACTGGGTCTGGCCGTGGGTCGACGGCATGTGGTTCGTCCTGTAAGGAGCTTTGAGATGTCAACCGTCGCGCTCGTGATCCTGGCCTCCGTGGCCGGTCTGTCGGCGCTCGTCTACTGGCTGGCTCGCCGCAGCAACCCTGCGGCGTACGTGGAGACCCGTCCCGCGCTGATGCTGCGTCCGCTGTCGCCCGACTGCGAGATCGGCCGCCAGCTGCAGATGGCGTCGGCCGCCGGCCCGGCCGGCTCCGGGACCCCACCGTCGGGTGGCGGGGGGCCTGCGGGCACGCCCCCCGCGCGCAAGAAACCCACCGGCCCGTCTCGGCGCGCGTTCCTGCGCGGGTCGATGGCCTTCGGCTGGGTCGGGGTCCTGGGCGGGTTCAGCGCCGCCTCGCTGGCCTTCCTGTGGCCGGACCTGCGGGGCGGCTTCGGCGCGGTGCTCGAGGTCGACGACGAGGAGGCGATCCTCGAGGAGATCCGCGCGAACGAGGAGCCCTACGAGTTCGGCTCCGGGCGCAGCTACCTGGTGGAGTACGACGAAGCCAACGACCCCGACGGCAGCTACGCCGAGCTCACCAACGGCGCGCGGATCATGGCCCTGTTCTGGACGTGCGTCCACCTCGGGTGCAAGGTCCCGTGGTGCCAGAGCTCCCAGTGGCTGGAGTGCGGCTGCCACGGCTCGGGCTACAACCGCTGGGGCGAGTACCAGGAAGGCCCTGCGCCGCGCGGGCTGGACCGCTTCCGGACGGAGGTCGTCGACGGCGTCCTGCAGGTGGACACCTCGGAGGTCATCAGCGGGCCGTCGCGTGGTGCCGGTGTGCTCGATCAGCCGCGCGAGGGCCCGAGCTGCATTGGTTAGCCTCCCGGCCCCTGCCCCAGCGGTACGAAGGTAGACACCTGTGACGACAACGACCCTCGCGATCGGGATCCTCGCCCTTGCCGGGCTGGTGGTGTTCGGTGTCCTGATCCTGAACTCGCGGCGCTCCAAACGGGCCTACGAGGACGTGCCGCCCGCCATGCGGCCCGGCTACTCCGACGAAGAGCTCGAGAAGACCGTCATCGAGCGCTACATGGCCTGGGGGGTCGTCCTGACGCTCTTCTTCGCCGTCTTCTTCCCGATCTACTGGTTGAACGAGGACCGGCGACTGAACGCCGAGCAGCAGAGCTTCTTCGTCGAGTCGGTGGTCCGGGGCGAGGCGGACTTCGCGATGTTCTGCGCGGAGTGCCACGGGGCCGACGGTGGTGGCGGCGCCACACAGGCGCCCGACGACCCCGACAGCGCGTGGCCGGCGCCCGCGCTGACCAACATCGTCGCCCGCTACCAGGACAGCGACAACATCACCGACATCGAGGAGTTCATCAAGAGCACCATCGAGCGCGGCCGCCCCGGCACCCCCATGCCGGCATGGGGCCAGGCGCACGACGGCCCCATGGTGGACGACCAGATCGAGGACATCACCAACTGGATCCTCGCCAACCAGGTGGACGCGGAGGAGGACGGCGTCGCCGTCAGCCAGATCTCCGACGCCGAGGGGGAGAGCGGCGAGGACCTGTTCGCCAACAACTGCGCACGGTGCCACGGTGCCGAGCTGCAAGGCGGCGTGGGACCGTCGCTGACCAACGTGTTCGACCGCCACAGCGAGCAGCAGATCCTGGCCATCCTCCGCCATGGCATCCTCGTGCCGACCGGGGCGGTCATGCCGCCGTGGCAGGACGGCTACATGTACCAGGGCGCCCGCTACAGCGACGACGCCCTGCAGCGCGTCGTCGACTACCTGCGCGAGCAGCAGAGCGGCGGCGCGGACGACGAGACCGACGACGACGACGATGTCGTTGATGGCGACGACAATGATGTCGTTGATGGCGACGACAATGATGTCG
>JBBDQS010000041.1:39494-45453 GCA_040905805.1 Egibacteraceae bacterium
GGCCGGGCCAGATCACCCGGTCCACGGTGGTGGCGTGGCCCGGCGGATCACCCGGACGTGTGGCCGGGCCAGATCACCCGTTCCACGGGGGGCGCGTGGCCCGGCGGATCACCCGGGCGTGTGGCCGGGCCAGATCACCGAGCACGCCGGCATGTGCTCCGCGGCACTGGCCGTGCGGTCGTGCGGTGCGCGCCGGCGGGCGGCCGTAGCATGGGTCGGGCGATGCGCTGGCTCCCACTGCTCTTGTGCCTGACCCTGCTGGCGGCGTGCGGTTCCGCCGGGGGGCAGGAGTCGGTGTCCGGCCGCTACGTCGAGGGCGGCGGGAGCGTCGTGTTCGACGTCGACGAGCGGGAGTCTGCGCCGACGGTGTCCGGCCGGACCCTCGACGGCGACGAGCTGGCACTCGCCGACCTCGACGGGCCCGTGCTCGTGAACTTCTGGGCGTCCTGGTGTGGGCCATGTGTCCGCGAGGCGCCGCACCTGGTGGCGATCGCCGACCAGTACGGGCCGCGGGGGCTGCACGTGGTCGGTGTGAACGTCAAGGACCAGTCGGTCGCCAACGCGCTCAGCTTCGAGCGTGACCACGGCATCACCTACCCGTCGTGGCACGACGAGGCCGCGTCGATCGCCGCCTCCTTCGGCGGCATCGGCCCCGCGGCCCTGCCCTCCACCATCCTGCTCGACGGCGACCACCGCGTCGCCGTGCGGCTGTTCGGCGCGGTCACCGCCCGCCAGCTCGCGCCGCACCTGGAGGGGCTGCTCGACGGGGTGGCCGGGGGTCCAGGCGCCGGGGGTCCGGGCGCCGGGGAGGACCGCGGATGATCGAGTGCACCAACGTGGTCTGCACGCTGGTGACCGACGCCAACCTGCTGGTCGCGGCGGGCGTCGCCTTCGCGGCGGGGATCGTGTCGTTCGCCTCGCCCTGCGTCGTGCCGCTCGTGCCCGGCTACCTGTCGTACATGACCGGGCTGTCCGGCGCGGAGCTGGCCGGCGGGCAGGGCCCCAACCGCCTGCGGGTGGTCGGCGGCGGGATGCTGTTCACCCTGGGGTTCGCGGTGCCGTTCGCCCTGATCGGGCTGGTCGGCGCGTCGCTGGCCGTCGCGTTGCAGGCGCGGCCGTGGCAGATCGCCATGGGGCTGCTCGTGGCCGCGCTCGGCCTGGCGTTCACCGGCCTGCTGCCGTTCGACCTGCTCGGGCGCGAGCGGCGCGTCAGCACGGCCGCCATCGACCGCGGCATGCTCGGTGCGATGCCGCTCGGGTTCGTCTTCGGCGTGGGGTGGGTGCCCTGCATCGGCCCCGCCCTGGCGGCGATCTTCACGCTGGGAGCGGCGACGTCGACCTCCGGGGGTACCCCGCTGCGTGGCAGCCTGCTCGCGTTCGTGTACGCCCTGGGCCTGGGGCTGCCCTTCATCCTGGTCGGGCTCGGCTTCCACCACGCCAGCGGGGCCCTGGCCTTCCTGCGCCGCAACGGGCGGGCCTTCCAGATCGGTGGCGGGCTGATGCTCACGGCCGTCGGCATCGCCATCGCGACGGGGGCGTGGGACGCGTTCATCAACGTCCTGCGCCCGATGATCCAGGGCTTCGAGCCCCCCATCTGATGCGCGCTCACCGGGTCTCGACGTGACCGAGACGAGCACCCCCGCGGAGGCGCTGTCGACGCCACCACCACCAGAGCGGGGCACGCACCTGCCCGAGCTGCCCGGCCCGTGGGAGACCGCGGTGCGCAGCTGGCGGCGGCTGCGGCGCATGTCCACCGCGCTGATCCTGCTCTTCGCCCTGGCGGTGGCGAGCATCCTCGCCACCTTCGTCCCGCAGGAGCCGTTGATCCCCGCGACGGTGGCCGACTGGCGGTCGGGCGCCGCCGGCCCCGGCGAGGCGGTCGCCGCGGCGTTCGACGCGATGAGCCTGTTCGACGTGTTCGGCTCGTGGTGGTTCGGGGTGCTGACCTTCCTGCTGTTCGTCAGCCTGACCGGGTGTCTCATCCCGCGGTGGCGCGCGTTCGCCCACACGGTCCGGCGTCGGCCGGTCGCCGGGCGCAACCTCGCGCGCCTGACCAACCACCGGGTCCTGACGGTCACCCTGCCGCCCTCCGAGGCGCTGGCCGTCGCAGAGCGCGTGCTGGCCCGGCGGCGGTACCGTCGACGCAGGCTCGACGCGGCCGACACCGACTCGGGAGCGACCCAGCTCGCCGGTGAGCGGGGCCACTGGCACGAGGGTGGGAGCCTGATCTTCCACACGTCCTTCTACGTGCTGCTCGCGGGTGCGGTCATCGCGCACTCCTTCGGCTTCATCGGCCAGATCAACATCGCTGAGCAGTCGAGCTTCGCCGACACCCGCATCGCCTACGGGCTCGCGGAGCCCGGCCGCTACTTCGGCCTCGACGACCACCGGGGCTTCGTGGTGACCCTCGACGACTTCACGGTGCGCTACCACGACGAGCAGATCGCGAACGGGTTCCTCGCCAGCGACTTCGTCTCGACGATCACGATCAGCGAGGGCGGCGAGCCGATGCGCACCGAGGAGGTGCGGGTCAACCACCCCGTCTTCCACGACGGCATGAAGATCTACCAGGCGCGCTTCGGCATGGCCCCCCGGGTGGTCGTGCGCGCCGGCGACACCGTGCTGTTCGACGAGCGGGTGATGATGTCGGACGCCGGGCGCGGGGTCTGGACGGGGGTGGCCAAGGTCTCCATGGGCGGTGAGGACGCCGACGCCCCCCAGGTCGCCCTCGACATGGTGTTCCTGCCCGACGCCGACGTCGACGCCGCGGGCGTGCCGTTCAGCGCCTCGCCCGAGCCGACGAACCCGCGCTTGATCGCCGACCTCTACGTCGGTGACCTGGGCCTGGAGCGACCGGTGCCGGCCGGCGAGTTCCTGCGTGACGAAGCCGCCCGGCTGGACCCCCCGGCGATCCTCGGCGAAGGCGACGAGACCGACATGGCCGGCGGGAACCTGACCGTGGAGTTCGCCGAGCTGGCGATGTGGTCGGGGTTCCAGGTCAGCCGCGCTCCGGCCCGCTGGGTGCTGCTCGCGGCGGGGGTCCTGCTCCTGGTCGGGCTGGTACCATCCCTCTACAGTTACCGACGCCGGGTGTGGGTGGAGGCCGAGGAGGTCGACGGCACGACCCGGGTCACGGTCGGTGGGGTGGCGCTGCAGCGCAAGCCCGCGTTCGCCGAGGAGTTCGCCGGCCTGGCCGACGAACTCGACGAGCAGCTCCCGGGAGGCAAGGCTCGCTGATGGTCGACACCGCTCTGGCCGAGACGTCCACCACGCTCTTCCACGTCGCGTTCCTCACCTACATCGCGGCGATGGTGGGCTACTTCTTCCGCCTCGCCTTCGCCACGGTCCCCACCGACGGCGCGAGGGCGGCGGGGCCGGCCGCCCGTGTCGGCCAGCTGGCCACGGGGCTGGCGGTGGCCGGCGTCGCCACCCACGCGGGCAGCATCGTGACCCGCGGCCTCGCCGTGTCGCGGTGGCCGCTGGGCAACATGTACGAGTACTCCTCGGCGATGGCCCTGACAGCCATCGTCGTGGGCCTGGTCGTCGTGCAGCGGCGCATGGGCTACGGCCAGGTGATGGGCTTCGTCCTGGCCGCGGGCGTCTTGATGATGGCCTCCGGGCTGCTGCTGTACGTGGACGCCAGCCCGGTGATGCCGGCCCTGCAGAGCTACTGGCTGAACATCCACGTGTCCTCGATGATGGCCTCCGCGTCGGTGTTCATGGTCGGGTTCGCCGTGGTGGCGCTGTACCTGGTCAAGGACACCGCCGAGCGCCGCGTGGCGCGGATGGGCACCATCGACGCCGGCTCGGTGGGCGCCGCCAAGGTCGCCCCGCCCGAGGAGGGGCGGCCCGAGGGCTACGAGGCCGACGGCGGCCTGGCGGGTCGCGAGTCCTCGCCGCTGGCGCAGCGCGACGCGCTGTCGCCGGTGCCCTTCCCCGTCGTGCCCTTCCTGGTCGTCGGCATCTTCACCCTGGTCGTGTGGCGGTCGCCGGCGGCGGCGCTGATCGCCGCGAGCGTCGCCGCGCTGCTCGGCACGGCCGCGTGGTACGCCGTGCCGGCCCTGCCCTCGTCGGCCCGCCTGGACAACCTCGGCTATCGCATCATCGCGTTCGGGTTCCCGATCTTCACCTTCGGGGTGATCGCCGGTGCCATCTGGGCGGAGGAGGCCTGGGGACGGTACTGGGGATGGGACCCGAAGGAGACCGGGTCGTTCTTCACCTGGACGCTCTACGCCGCGTACCTGCACGCCCGCTCCACCGCCGGTTGGCGCGGCCGCCGGGCCGCCTGGGTGGCCATGGTCGCGTTCCTCGCCCTCATGGTGACCTACTACGCGGTCAACCTTTGGGTCGTGGGCCTGCACTCCTACGCGGGGCTGTAGGGGGCCGGTGGCGGCACTGCTCGGCCTGGCTGCGGCTGTCGGGTACGGCGCGGCGGACTTCTTCGGCGGGTGGGCGTCCCGGCGCGCCGAGGTGCTGCCGGTCGTGCTCTGGTCACAGGTGGCCGGGCTGGCGGTGCTGCTGGTCGTCCTCGGGCCGCTGACCCGCAGCGCCCCGACGGCTGCGGCCCTGGGATGGGGCGCCGGTGCGGGCGCCACGATCGCCGTGGGCCTGGTCGTCTACTTCCGGGGCCTCGCGCGCGCCCGCATGGGGGTGGTCACGCCGATCACCGCGGTGCTGACCGCCGCACTGCCGGTGGTCGTCGGGCTGCTCGGCGGGGAGCGACCCTCGACGGTGGCGTTGGCCGGGGTGCTCGTCGCGGTGGCCGCGGTCGGAGCCGTGTCGTTGGCGCCCTCACCGCCCGGACCCCCGGGCCCGCTCGCGTCGGCGTCGCCCACCGCTGTCGGGGCCAACGCGGCTGCATCGTCCGCAATGGCGCGGGCCGGGGGAGCGGCCACCGGGGGAGCGGCCACCCGCCAGGCGGTGACCGGGGCAGGGCGGGCGCCGGGTGTGCTCGAAGCGCTCGTCGCAGGGGTGGCGTTCGGGTCGTTCTTCGTGTGCATGGACCGGGTGGGCCCGGGTGCGGCCGTGTGGCCGCTGGTGGCGGCCAACGCCACCTCGCTGATCGTCCTGGCCGGAGCGGCCGTCGCCACCGGGCGGGCCTGGCGGCCGGCCCGCACGACCGTGCCGGCCGTCGTGGCCTCCGGTGTCTGCGCGTCGGCGGCGAGCCTTGCGTTCCTCGTCGCGGTCCGTCAGGGCCTGCTGTCGCTCGTGAGCGTCCTGGCGTCGCTGTCCCCGGCGGTGACCGTCGCCCTGGCCCGCCTGCTCATGGACGAGCGCCTCTCCCGGTTGCAGCTCGCCGGCCTGGCCGCCGCGGTCGCCGGCGTGGGGCTCATCGGCGCCGGCTGAGCTCCGCACCCGGACGCTCGCGCAGCCAGGCATCGAGCAGCTCGTCGATCTCGGAATCGCTGGCTCGCGGATGCCGGCGACGAAGGTTCTGGCGCATGAGGGCGACGCCGTCATCGTGCAACGACAGCGCGGTGCGCAAGCGGGCTGCGGGCTCGCTCATGGCGGCAGTATCCCATCCTGCGGTGGCGAAGCCGCCTGCCCTGCGCACTCGTCGTCGAGCAGATGCGCGGGTGGGGGCGGCAGGTCGGCGCGCGTCAGGCTGGAGCGGTCCACGCCGGCGGCGTCGTCGTCGGGGCACGTCGACTCCCAGGGGTGCAGGACGCGCCGGCAGGTGGGGCACAGCCGCTCGTCGAGGTCCATGTGCAGCCCCGACTCCCCGCCCGGCTGCTGCTCCTGCTGCCTCTTCGGGTCCTGCGCGAAGATGCCCATGCGGCCACTGTAGGTCAGCGGTGCATCCCCCACGCAGGCTCGGTCGGTGCATGCCACGCGTCCCCTGTGGGGGTGGTGGTGTGGCCGGGCCGGACGGCTGGGGGAGTGGCCGGGCCACGCGCCCACTGTGGGGGTGGTGGTGTGGCCGGGCCGGACGGCTGGGGGGGTGGCCGGGCCACGCGTC
>JBBDQS010000042.1:0-2850 GCA_040905805.1 Egibacteraceae bacterium
TGCCTTTCGTCCTGGCGTGTCGAGCGCGTTGCCCGGCATACCGGTGGTTATAGCGGGGGAGATGTCGGCTCATCCTGCTCGGTGTCGACGACGTGGCGGTGTCGGGGCTCTCGGTCGGCGTGCAAGCCTCGATGTGCATGGCAACAACGTGATGGTGAGCAGCCTTCCCACGATGTGCCGGGTGGTCGTCTCTCGGCAACCGGTGGTGCCGTCATCGCCCACAGTCGAAAGCGCCGGTGTGGCCCGGGAGGCGCGCGGGTAGGGCCACGATCACGATCGAGGACTGAGGTCAGCGGACACCGTGGCGCCTGCGCCACATTAGCCAGCCGCTGACCCGCCCCGGCTGCACCCAGGCCCCGAGGGAACAGGCATGGTCATGATCCGCCGACCGGCAGGTCGAGCACGACGGTCCAGAGGCGTCGCGGTGGTCACCGGTGGCACCGCGGGCATCGGGCGCGCGAGCGTGCGTTGCCTGGCTCACCGTGGCTGGGACATCGGCGTCATCGCCCGCGATCAGGACCGGTTGGCTGCCACCGTCGCCGAGGTGGAGCACCTGGGGCGACGCGCGCTGGGCGTCTCCGCGGATGTCGCCGACCCCCGGGCCCTCGACGATGCCGCCGAACGCATCGAGACAGAGCTGGGCCCCGTGGCGGTGTGGGTGAACAACGCCTTCACCGGGGCGATCGCCTTCTTCGACGCGGTCACCGCCGAGGAGTTCGAGCGCATCACGGCGGTGACCTACTTGGGCTACGTCAACGGCACGCGCGCAGCGTTGGCCCGGATGGCCCCGCGCAACCGCGGCACCATCATCCAGGTCGGCTCCGCACTGGCCTTTCGCGGCATCCCGCTCCAGGCCGCCTACTGCGGTGCCAAGCACGCCATCGCGGGGTTCACCAACCATGAAGTTCGCGATCCTCGGTCTTGGGCGCATGGGCCTCAGCCTCGGACAGCTCGCCGTCGAACGGGGCCATGCGGTGGTCGGCTGGGATCCCAGCGGGGACGCCCGCGCGGCAGCAGTCGGGAAGGGCTTGGAGGCCGTTGAGGAGCTCGGCGACGTCGCGGGCCGGTTGCCGACGCCCCGTGTGGTGCTGATGTGGGTGCCCCACGGAAAGCCGGTCGATGCCAACCTCGACACGCTGCGGGACGTTCTCGGCGCCGACGACGTCGTGGCCGACTGCGGCAACTCGCACTGGGAGGACTCGCGTCGCCGCCACGACGACCTGGCGGGGCAGGGCATCCGCTTCCTCGACATCGGCACGAGCGGGGGCATCAGCGACGCGCTGGGCTGACAGGGCGCAGCGTTCATGGCCGGGGGGCCCCGCGACGCTTTCGATCTGGTGGCGCCGTTGCTGCGCGACCTCGCGGTGGACGACGGCGCGGTCTTCTACGCCGGCCCCTCCCCGTCGGGCCACTTCGTGAAGCTGGTGCACAACGCCATCGAGTTCGGGATGATCCAGGCGATCGGGGAAGGCGTCGAGCTGCTGCGCGGCTTCGACCACGCCCTGGACCTGCCGGCCGTGTTCGAGCACTGGAACCACGGCACGGTGATCCGCAGCTGGCTGGTGGAGCTGATGGGCAACGCCCTGGCGCACGGCGGCATCGGCGCGGAGGAGGGGACGCTCGGCGACCTCGAGCAGCTGTCGACGAACGTGGAGGACACCGGGGAGGTCAAGTGGGTGACGCAGTGGGCGTCGGAGCGTGACATCCCCACGCCGGTGACGGCGATGGCCCAGCAGCTGCTCATGGCCTACCGCGACCTCGACTGGCCCGCCGCGAAGGCCGTCGCGCTGCTGCGAAACCAGTTCGGCGGCCACCCGATCCACCGGCGCCGCGACGGCGGGGATGATCGCCGGTGACCGGCGGTGACGCCCCGCCCGTGGCGATCGCCGACTACGCCCTGCTGTCCGACTGCCACGCGCCCGCTCTCGTGGCCGGCGACGGCGCGGTGGACTGGTGGTGTCCGCCGCGCGCCGACGGGCCATCGGTCTTCGGCCGCCTGCTGGATCCCGCAGCCGGCCACTGGCGTCTGTGCGCGGTCGAGCCGACAGCGATCTCGCGGCGCTACCTGCACGACACCCTCGTGCTGGAGACCACCGTCACCACCGACACCGGACAGGTCCGCATGCTCGACTGCCTGGCCCTGGAGCCCGGGGCACGCGGACACGACATCGGCTACCGGGCCCCCCAGCTGCTGGTCCGCAGCGTGGCGGGCATCCGGGGCCGCGTGGCGATGCGCTGCGAGTTCGCTCCCCGCGTCGAATACGGGCTGACCGTCCCGCACCTGCACCCGGCGCCGACGTCGGTCGTCGCTGAGGGTGGATCAGTGCGACTGCGTCTGCACACCCCGGTGGAGCTGGCCGTGGAGGACGCCGCTGCGGTGGGGGAGTTCACGGTGGAGGAAGGGCAGCGACGGACGTTCGCGGTCGGCTACGCGCCGTTGCACAGCACGCAGGAGCGCAGCGGTCCGGACCATCCGGATCCCGACCAGGCACTCATGGAGACGATCGAGGGCTGGCGGTCCTGGGTTGCGGCGCACACCCCCTACGAGGGCCGGCATGCGCAGGCGGTGCGGCGCAGCGCGCTGGTGCTGCAGGCGCTGACCTACCAGCCGAGCGGCGCGGTCTTGGCGGCGGCCACCACGTCGTTGCCCGCCGAGCTCGGTGGAGGCGACAACTGGGACTACCGCTACGCGTGGTTGCGCGACCTCAGCCTCACCACCCAGGCCCTGTGGATCGGTGCGTGCCCCGACGAGGTCGGCCGGTTCCTGCGCTTCATCGCCGATGCGGCCGGCCAGCCCGGTGCAGGTGAGCGCGTGCAGATCATGTACGGGCTGGACGGGCGGCGGTGGGT
>JBBDQS010000042.1:2860-8319 GCA_040905805.1 Egibacteraceae bacterium
GCGTGAGCGTGACCGAGGAACCCGTGCGTGAGGCGCGGCGGTGGGTGCCCGAGCACGAGCTCGGCCACCTCCGCGGCTATGCCGACAGCCGCCCTGTACGCATCGGCAACGCGGCCTGGGACCAGTCCCAGCTCGACGTCATGGGCGAGGTGCTCGACCTGGCGTTACGTTACCGCGACCAGCTCCACCCGCTCCGGGAACGCACCCGTGGCCTGCTGAGGTGGATGGCCGATGAAGCGGCGGCCACCTGGCGATCAGCGGACGCGGGCATGTGGGAGGCCCGGGACCGTGGTCGCCACTACACCACCTCCAAGGTGATGTGCTGGGTCGCCCTCGACCGTGCCGTGCAGCTCGCCGACCTCCTGCAGGCCCGGACCGAGGTCGACCGCTGGCAGCAGGTCGCCGCGGAGATCCGTGAGACGGTGCTGGAGCAGGCGTGGAACGACGACCTCGCCGCGTTCGCCGCGTTCGCCGCGTTCGCCGGGGCGTTGGGCTCCGACCGCCTCGACGCCTCGGTGCTACTCATGCCGCTGGTCGGGTTCATCGACGCCGGCGACGAGCGCATGCTCGCCACGATCCAGGCGATCCAGCGCACCCTGGTGCGCGATGGGCTGGTCTACCGCTGGGACGGCGACGCCAACGGGTTCGTGCTGTGCACCGCATGGCTCGCCGAGTGCCTGGCCCTAGCCGGGCGCGACCAGGAGGCGGCCGAGGTGCTGGACCGGCTCGTCGAGCGGGCCAGCGACCTGGGGCTGTACGCCGAGCAGATCGAGCCCCACACCGGCCGGCACGTGGGCAACTTCCCGCAGGCGTTCTCCCACGTCGGCGTCATCAACGCCGCCTGGCGGCTCAGCCAGACCGCATCTGCGGGGTCGTGAGGATCGCACTCCGCCGCGGCCGATCAGCCATCCGAGACGCACAAGACGGTGGCGCCGGTCGAGCTCCGCGCGTGCCTGGTCGAGCAGGCGCAGGCGCAGGCGCAGGCGCACGCCCTCGACCAGCGTGCTGCCGTCGTCCACCCCGCCGGCGGCGCGGGCGCCCCACACCGCCGCGGCCTCCTCGAGCCCGGCGACGGCTCCCTCGACGCCCGCCAGCGGGGCCGAGCGGGTCGCCTGCGGGAGGGCGGCGACGGCCACCAGGTGCTCGTCCAATGCCAACGCCGCACGCTCCAGGTCGCCGCGCAGCTCCTCGGCCGTGCCTGCGACCGCCGGCTGGGAGCGTATGGCTCGGACCGCGTCGCGCAGGCGCCGGCGCAGACGCGCCTCGGGCGATCTTGACCTTGCTGTACGGACGCTCGCCGTGCACCTCGCCGGTGGCCCCGTTGATGACGACCTGGAAGTGCCGCCCGTCGAAGATGACGGTGAGCAGCCACAGGGGCAGCAGGAGGTGTGCGAACGCGAGGTTGCGGTAGTCGATCTTCTTGCTGGTGATGCGCTGGTGGTCCCCGCCGATGTCCCGACGGATCGTGGACTCGATCTCCCGCTCCATCCGTTTCTCGGCCTCCCCGAAGCACTCCTGGGCGTTCTGGTCGTAGGGAAGACGGCGCGGGAATCGATGCGATGGCGCTCCGCGGTCACCGGCGCACCTGAAGGCGTGTTCCCCCGGCGGGCCTACTGCGGGTTGGGGTCGTTGGACATGCCACGCTCGATGAGGATCAACTCGTCGTTGTCGGCGAGCTGGGCGGTGTTGAGCGGCGCGGCGACCGCGATGATGACCGCAGCCGCGACCGGCGCCGTGAGCGCCGACCTCGCACGCTGACGAAGCGGCGCGTGATCGGTAGGCGTGCGGACCGAGTCCTGCTGCTCGACCTTCGCGGGGCGGCGGCTGGTGACACGCCGGACAGCAGACTCGATGAACGGCACGAATGCACAGGTGAGGGTGAGGCTCGACAGGATCGACAGCTTGACACCGAACTCGGTGGGCTGGAAGGCGAGGAGGCCGGCGGCCACGACAGCGGTGGTGGTGCCGTACACGAGTCGCCCGACGAGCGTCTTCGGCGCGGTCTGCGGGTCTGACATCATGAAGAGCACGAAGATCAGCGTCTCCGGCGACAGGACGATGTTGAACCAGTAGAACGCACCGCTGACCGGCACGGGATGCCAGATGGCCCAGAAGCTCTGACCCGTCGCCGCGAGCACGCCGACGATGAGACCGAAGGGCACCAGGAACGCCAGGGCCATCGGCAGCATCTTCAGCCGCCGCAGGATCCATATCCCGCCCAGCACGATGACGGCGACGGTTATCGCGACGGGCACGCCCAGCGGGCCCCACCACAGATACTGGGGAAAGACACCGGCCGGTCCGACCACCAACAGCACCCACACGAGGCCGACGTTGGACGGGTTGAACAGGTGGCGCCCGCCGGGGCGGATAAGGTATTTGGCTGCGAGGGAGAGCAGCGCCGCCAGCACGAAGAAGTGGATGCCGTTGAGGCTCCACCAGTCACCGTGCTCAGTGCCGGTCGCCCGCAGCAGCAGCGCGACGCTGTTGCCGGTCAGCATGGCGCTGGCCGGCCACATCAGCACGTGCTGACGCCTGAAGGTGACCACGGTGTCGACCAGCGCGCACACGCCGATGGTCACCAGGATCTGGGCGATGGACAGCTTGAACCCGAGAACCGTCTGTCCCAGCACCTGCACGGTGAGCAACACGGCGGCGACCCGCAACCTCGGATCCCCCAACTTCGGCAGAACAACCGGGATCCGGCGCCCACGCACGGTCAGGTGCGGGCCGCCTCCCGGGGGCGTCCCCACGGCGCCGCCGCCATCAAGTGCCGGCTTCGCAGAGCGGCTCATCGTGGCTCCGCGAGCGTCGCGGCCGCATACGCAGACTGCAGGGGCGGGCACCAGATGACCACTGATCGGTACTCGCCGGGATCCACACCGTCGGGGACGGTGAAGTTCATGGAACCCGCCGTGATCTCCAGATCCGCGACCTTCTCCGACCGGGCGCCGAGGAACTCGTCGGTGGTCCGTGGCGCGTCCAGCGGACTGAAGTGGATCTCCAGATCGACGTTCTGGGTGACGAAGAACTCCTCGAGCCGCAGGGCGTGCCCGCCGTCCGCCAGACGGTAGACGACCATCTCGCCTCGACCAGTCTGGTCCATGTCGTAGAAGGAACCGGTCGCCACCGCCACCGTGTCGGCTGCCGTCATGGCGTCGAGCGGCGGCTCCACGAGGGGGACGTCGACCTGCTGCTCGATCACCAGGGTCCACGGACCGTCCGCCTCGACCTCAAGCCCCACCGGGCCGGTCGAGGTCGAGAACCCGGCGCCTTCGGCCGGACACGTTGCCTCCACGAGCGGCTCGCGGTCACTGTCGGGCGACACCACGAGGCTGCCCCCTTCGCACGTCCAGGCAGCGCGCCACTGCAGCGCACCCTCATCGAGGGCGACGGTTGCGGTGTCCGGCCCGTCGCCATCCAGCCGTGCCACCTCCTGCCACCACGGGCTTGATCGGACCCGAGTGGCCTCGGCGGAGGTCGCTGCGGAACCCTCCGCCGCACGGCTGGCGGCCGCCGGTCGCGGCGGCGGGACGTCAGAGCCCAGCAGCTGCGTGCGCACACCAAAGACGTCGCCGCCGTACAGGGCACTGACAGCGAGTGCGAGCAACCCGATGCCGGCGGCCACCTGTCGCGTGCGCGCCGGCGTGCCACTATCCGCCATGGACCTCCAAGACCCGTGCGCCCGTCCGGACCCTCAGCAGAAAGCGTAGCGATGGCCCCACCGCCCAGCAATGATGGCAGGTCTCATGCGCGTCCGTACGGAAGCCCTGGCCGCGCGTCCGCGACCTGACCGGCGCCACGGACGGCTGGGCTGGGAGCACCCCTCGACCCCGCACCGAGTTGCGACTCGAGGTAGACGAACGCCAGACCGATGATCCCGAACACCACCGTGGACTGCACCAGGCGCACAGGCATGCCGGCGGCAGTCGTCGCCGTCGACAGCTGGGGCAGCCGCTCCCCGACCAGCACGCCGAACGCCCCGTAGACGGCCGACACGGCCAGCATGCCCACGGCGGGCCACCCCAGCGGCCGCAGGGCGGTCAGCAGCCGCCGACCCGCTGAGCGCTCACCGCCGACCATGGGCGCAACCGCGAGCTGCCCAACAGCAACCGCCACTACGTGCGCAAGAGCGAGCTCCACGCAACAGACCCCGCCCCGAGAACCGCCTCAGAGTAGCGTCTCCAACGACACCGAACCCGTCCGCGCCGAACCCCTGGTGAAGGGTTCCGGGGACGCCGAACACGGCGGCGATGACCGGCTGGGCCTCGGAAGGGCCGGTGACGCGCAGGTTGAGGCCGTCGGCGGTGATGTGCAGCGCGAAGTCGAAGAAGCGGCAGCAGTCGTGCTCGGCAGACGCCAGTCGCACCAGCTCCCGGGACAGCTCAAGGTCCAACGGGAACCGCACCGCCACCCCGCCGGAGATCGGCTCGCGACCGGTCGCCCGTCCCAGCAGGGCCTGCCAGTCGGTCATGCGGTCGGGCATCCGGTCCGGGTGCAGCGTGCACGCCAGCTCGGCGTCGACATCGCCTTCGACGTTCGGCAGCAGCAGCGGCGTGCGTGGCGGCACCGTCGTCTCGTTGGACAGGCAGACATACTCGCCCTCCACGCACGGGCCGTTGTGGGCCGGATGCTGCAGCCGTGCCAGCACCTGGTGCAGGTCGCCGCCAAGCGCGACCAGCTTCGTGATCCGCTGCTGGGTGTCGGTGAGCCGGTCGGCCACCCGTCGCCGGAGTTGGTCGGCCACGGGGGCGCACTCGTCGTTGTCCCACAGCTGGACCAGGCGGGGTTCATCGGGGGCCGTCCGTCGCCGCCACGCGGACGACGACCTTCCCGCGTGCCCGGCCTTCCTCGATGTGGCGGATGGCGTGCGCGGCCTCGCTGAGCGGGTAGCAGCGGTCGACCACCGGCGTGACCTTGCCCGCCTCGATGAGGTCGGCCAGCACGATCATGTCCTCGTGGTTCTCCCGGCTCATGAACGTGCCCTGCTTCTGGCCGACGAACAGCGACTGCGCGGAGGCGCGCATCTGTCGGTCGAGGCCGCCGAGCCAGCGGCCGCCGCCCTCGCCGCCGACGATGATGAGCGTGCCCTTCGGGGTGAGGACCTTCCGCAGCCGTGACAGCGGCGAGTTCCCGCCGATGTCGAGGATGAGGTCGAAGCCTCGGCCGCTCTCGGCGAAGTCCTGTTGCAGGTAGTCGATGACGTGGTCGGCGCCGATGCTGCGGACGAGGTCGACCTTGGTCGTGCTGCACACGCCCGTGACCGTGGCACCGAACGCCTTGGCGAGCTGCACGGCGTAGGTTCCGACGCCTCCGGATGCGCCGATGACGAGGACCTGCTGCCCCGGGTGCACCTTGCCGTGGTCGCGCAGCGCCTGGAGGGCGGTGAGCCCGGAGATGGCGACGGTGGCGGCCTGCTCGAAGGTGAGGTTCGCGGGCTTCGGGGCGAGCTTGCGCTC
>JBBDQS010000043.1 GCA_040905805.1 Egibacteraceae bacterium
GGCTGGTCTCCTGGTGGTGATGGTAGGCGGCTTCGAACTCGACCGGCGGGATGTCGTCGAGGGTGCCGTGAATCCGCTCGTTGTTGAACCAATGGACCCACCCGAGGGTGGCGAGCCCGACGTCGTCGACGCCGCGCCAGGGGCCCTGCTGACGGATCAGCTCGGTCTTGTACAGCGAGTTGGTCGCCTCGGCCAGCGCGTTGTCGTAGCTGTCGCCGATGGACCCGATCGAGGGGACCGCGCCGAGCTCGGCGAGCCGTTCGCCGTAGCGGATCGAGGTGAACTGGCTGCCGGCGTCGGAGTGGCACACCAGCCCCTGCAGCGTGGTGCCGCGTGACCAGCGGGCCATCTCGAGCGCGTCCAGGACCATCGTGGTGCGCATGTTGGTCGTGGCCCGCCAGCCCACGATCATCCGCGAGAACGCGTCCACGATGAAGCAGACGTAGACCACGCCGGACCAGGTCGGCACGTAGGTGAGATCGGTGACCCACAGCGCGTTCGGCCGGTCAGCGACGAACTTGCGGTCGACCAGATCGGGGTGCCGGCCGGCCTTGCCGTCGGGGCGGGTGGTACGCACCCGCTTGCCCCTGGTCACGCCCTGGATGCCGAGCTGGCGCATCAGACGGGCGACCTGGTCACGTCCCACTTCGTGGCCGGCACGGTGCATCGCCCTCCACATCTTGTGCGCGCCGTAGACCCGGTAGTTGGCGACCCACAGGGCCAGCAGCAGCGGCATCAGCACCGCGTCTCGCAGCGCCCGTGCCGAGGGCAGCCGGCCCCGGGCGGCGTAGTAGGTCGAGGGCGAGATCTGCAGCGTCGTGCAGATCGCCTCGACCCCGAACCCCTCGCGGTGCTGCTCGATGTAGGGTGCCGCAGCCGGGCGTAGGTCTCGTCGGTGCGTTCGGGGATGTAGCAGCGCAGCTGTGCGGCCAGGTCGGCGATCAGGGTCGCGTCACGCTGGTCCGAGCGGTCACGGGTCAGGTCCTCACGTTCGCGTTCGCGGTGGACCAGCAACGGCTGGACACACACCAGATCGAGACCGAGCCGGTCGCACTGCTCGGCGACAACCCGCCACCGATGTCCGGTCGGCTCACAGGCGACAACGGCATCCTCGAACCCGCCAGCACGCGCCTGGTCGCGCGCCCACGTCAGGGCCGGCTCGAGCTGCCACGCCCGACAGTTCTTCAGTCCGCGGCGGCCGAGCACCGCCCCGTCATGGTCGACGACCACCAGCTCCTGGACCTGGTCGGCCAGATCGATCCCGCAGATCGCCCGCTCTCGTGAGACCAGCTCGCGCAGCCGCCGGCGGCGGTCGTTCCGGCGGGCATCACCGCGTGAGAGTTCTGTACGGTTGCTCATAGGACATCCTCCCGGTGGTTGGGACACCAAG
>JBBDQS010000044.1 GCA_040905805.1 Egibacteraceae bacterium
CGGCGCCGGCGGCGGGGTGGGTGCCATCGCCGTCCAGCTGGCACGGTCGTGGGGTGCGCACGTGACCGCGGTGGATCACACCCGCAAGCTGGACTTGCTGCGCACGCTCGGCGCGGATCGCGTGGTCGACTACACGACCGACGACGTCACGCGCAGCAGCCAGCGCTATGACTTGGTGTTCGACGTGGTGGGCAACCATCCGTTCTCGGCGTACCGGCCGGTGCTCACCGACGACGGCGCGTACGTGTTGGTCGGCCATGACCAGTTTGGGGCGCAGGGTCGGCGCTGGCTCGGCAGCATCCCGAGGATGTTCGGGTTGATGGCCCGGTCGACGGTGGAGCGGCGGCTGCCGCGACCGTCGTTCAAGATGCCCGACCGCACCGAGTCGATGGCGCGCCTGCGCGACCTGCTGGAGGACGGCGCGCTGACGCCCGTCGTCGCGCGTGCCTTCCCCCTTGAGCAGGTGCCCGACGCCCTCGAGTTTCTCGCCTCCGGGCAGGCGGTTGGCCGGATCGTCGTCGTGCCGTAGGGCATCAACGCCCACGCTCAAACCGCGACCGGGCCCTCGACAGGCTACTGAGAGTGGCGGCAAGCGTGTCCGATCGCCTTCCGGACTACCCGGCATAGACCGCACCCGACGAAGCCTGGACGGGGCGTTGGACCGCGTTCGGGACTACCGGATAGCCGGCGATATGGAAACCGTGGACCGGCGACGTCCACCGACAAGCCGCACGGCCGCTGCGAAGGTATGGCTGGGCGGTGAGGGTCTGGCGTCGGTCAAACGACGCCAGCAGCTCAGCTGGCAGGGGTCAAGGCGGGCCCGCAGGTTGGCGATGCCCACCAGCGCGTCGCCGACCACATCCACGTGCTCGCCCGCCAACGCCTGGCCATGCGGGGGCCACTCACTTAATCGCAGCGGCGAGGTCACCGAGGGTGGGTCGCTCGAGCAAGGCGTGGGCCCAGGGCGCCAGTACCGCGATCCCGGATAGCACGGCAGGGCGCCCGTGTGCGGCCAGCTGCCGGATGGCGGCCAGCCACAGGTCACGCGTCGGTGGGCTGCCATGGCTCGTGTCGGCTTGGGCAGCGGTGCTGGCCAGGCGCGTGGCGAGGGCCGCCAGGGCCTGTGCTCGGGGGTGGTCAGGACCGATGGCGCAGGCGGTGCGCAGCGCCTGTCCCAGTAGCGAGGCTGGCATGTGCGGAGCCAGTGCCGCCAGGGCCTTTCCTTGATCCCACGGGTTGGTGATGCCCGTGACAGCCGACAGGGCCTGCGCGTGCAGCTCGGGGTCCAGCCACGGAGCCAGGTCGGCGAGACGGGCTGCGCGATCGTCGCCGAGGCGGCCTTGGAGGGCTGCCACTGCCTCATCCAGAACGGCCGCCCGCCGGCCGGGGGGCAGATGGCCGGCCAGCGCGGCCAGCGCCCGGGCGCGTGGCCACGCGGGCAGCGTCCGAGCAGCCCGCACTCCGGCCTCGATGACCGCCGGGAGCTGCCCGGCGGGCAGCCGGCTTGCGATGATCGAGACCGTGTTGGCGCGTGGGGGCTCCTCGGTGATGGCGGCCGCGACCAGCAGCGCCTCCCCTATCACCGCGGCGTGCGCACCGGGTGAGACATGTACCGCTATGCCGGTCAGTGCTCGCGCGCGCGACCATGCATCAGCAATGCCAGCGGCGGCGACCAGCGCCTCGCGCAGTACCGCGGCCTGCCGCCCCGGAACCAGGCGGCCCGCCAGAGCCGCCATGGCCTGTGCGCGCACCTCGACGTCGGGATCGCTTCCCGCCTGCGTCAGCGCCGAATCCACCAGCTCGGCGGGCACCGTGGGCGCGAGCACCGTCAACACCCGGGCACGGGTGCGCGTGTCGGGGATGCGCGCGGCGGCGGTCAGCGCCTCTGGGAGAAGCGCGGCGGGCAGATACGGGCTCAGCACCGCGAGCGTCGTCGCCCTTGCGCTGTCCCGGAGGTCCCACCCCAGGTCTGACAGGAGCGCGCGTGCCCGTGCAGGCGGCAGCTGGGGCAGCAGAGCCTGCAGCGCGTCGAACCGATCACCCGGGGGGGAGACGGCCGGGAGCAGCGCGCACGCCTCCTGCAGCACGCTGGCCTGCTCGCCTGCGGGAAGGTGGGGCGCCAACGCGGCCAGCACGCGAACCCGCCCGGCCGGATCCTCGAGGGCGCGGGCAGCCCGCAGCCCGTCGCTGTGCAGCTCTGACGGCAGGGCCGGTGCCAGGGTCAGCAGTGCCGCCGCCCGGCGCCACTGCTCGACGATGGCCCCTGCGGCCGTCAGCGCGGCGCCGAGCACGCGGCGGCGCTGGTGCGGGGGCAGGTGGGGGGACAGGGCCGCGAGCGCCCGCACCTGGGCGTCCTCGTCAGCGATGGTGCGGGCGAGGGCCAGCGCCTCGCCGACCACGGCGGCCTGCTGCCCCGCAGGGAGGTGGGGTGCCAGGCCCGCCAGGGACCGTGCCCGCTCGTGGTCGTCGGTGACACCGCTCGCGACGAGCAGCGCCTCGGCCAGCAACACGGTGCCCGGCGCGGAGATCAGCGCCGCCAGCTCGGTGGTCCCGCGCCACAGCGGGCGGTCGGCGGGCAGGGTCAGCGACTCGACGAGCAGCCGCCCCAACCGCCCACCGGCCGCGTGCTGCACCACGCCTGCCAGCGCCTGCGCGCGCCGGCGGGCGTCAGTGATGCCGCCCGCCAGAGCGATCGCCTGGGCGGCCAGGGAGTCGGGCAGGTGCGGGCCTGCGGCAACCAGCGCGGTGGCCAGACGCTCGTCGGCCAGACCGGCGGTGGCGGCGAGCACCAGGCGCCACTCCACCGCTCTGTGGCGGACCAGGGCCGCGACCACGTCCGCGCGACTGGTCGCACGGTGCAAGCCGGCACCGTCGCACACCACGCCCAGTCCGTCCGCTGGTACCTGCAGCGCCAGGGCTACCAGCGCCGTGCCCGCCTGACCCTTCTCGTTCCCGGGTCCCTGGCCCAGGGGACCCAAGGCAGCCGCGACCCCCACGGCCTCACCGGCCAGTGCGGGCGGCACGACGCCGGCAAGCCACGCCAGCGCACGAGCAGGCGCACCTCCGCCGGGATCCCCCGTGGCCGCAGCGACCGCCCGCAACTCGACCGCGACCAGCGCCCGCCGGGCGGGTGGCGCCAGGCACCTGGCCAGCGCCGCCACGAGGTAGGCACGTGACTCGGGAGGCTCCGCCGAGGCGACGCCCGCCACCTGGTCGAGCAACGCCCCGGGAAGGTGGGGGACCAGCGCGGCCAGCGACCGCGCACGCGGCCACCCGCCCGAGGCGGCCAGCGCTGACGCCCACGCGTCGCGCACCACCGCTGCCCGCCGGTGGGGTGCCAGCAGCGGGGCAACAGCCGCCACCGCGCTCGCCTGGCACGCACCGTCGTCGATGCGTCGGGCAGTGGCCAGCGCCTGCGACACCGGCCAACCCACCTCGCCCACGGTCGCGGTGACCAGTGCCTTCACCGCGCGGGACTGCTCGCCAGGACACGACAGGCGCGTGATCGCCACCAGGGCGGCCGACACGCTCCACCGCTGCGTGCGCGAGCCGATCGTGGCCATCGCCACCACGAGCTCCGGCGGCAGCGCGGCGTTCCGGCTCACGTCCGTGGCGTGCGCCTGCGCCCAGCGGAACGCTTCGGTCACGTCACCGCGTTCCTCGGCATGGCGCCACTGCTGCTGGCGCGTCGCCCCGGACCCGCCGGACCCGCCGCTGACCCCGCTGCTCCCCTCCACGACCACGCCGTCCGACGGCTTGCCGACCACCCCGCTCCCCGCCGCCGTTGCCCGGGTGGCGCCCGCCCGGATCTCGGTGGCCAGCGCGACGAGCGCGGCGGCCGGCGGCACCCGGTCGTGCAGCGCCCGTCGGGTCGCCCCCACAAGCCGCTGCGCCTCGGGCCGCTCCGCAGGGCCTGCACCCAACACCCTGGTCAAAGAGGCGACGGCCGCCCGGTGCGCGTCGGGGTCACCGGACGTCAGCAGCCGCGGCGTGGGGTGCGTGGCAAGCCACCGCGCCACCAGCGCCCGTCGGCGGGGTGCGGCCGCGGTCCCGCACACCTCGTCGAGGAACGCGCCGGCCAGCGCAGGGGATTGCAGCGTGCGGCGCAGCACGCACTGCGCGACGGCGTCCGCGTGTGCCCTACCCACTCGCTCCTGGGGTGGAGGCGCCAGCAATCAGCGCCTCGGTGGACACGCTCAGTTTTTCCATGCAAGCATCAGGGTGATACGGGAGGCTTCCATGACAGGCATCGACAATAGCCGACCGACGATGATCGAGTTCCCCGCGCCGCTCACACCACGCGCGGCGCACATCCTGCGCCGTGCGGGCGATGAGGCGCGAGCCCACGGTGCGAAGGACTACATCGGCGTGGAGCACATCGTGCTGGCCGTACTGACCGAGAAAGAGAGCGTTCCCGCGCAGGTGCTCGCCAAGGAAGGCATCGCAGAGCAGTTCCGCGAGGCGCTCGAGGCCGTGCTCAACTCCCCCGGATACCAGGGCAGTCCGCGCTGAGGGACCGACAGGCGCCTGGTCCCGGGATCGAGGACGCGAGCGACGTGGCTGGCCGGCTGCCGGCCCCGGAGCACTCTCGGACCGCCGCGCCCTGGCGCAAAGCGCACTGGACCATGGCGGCCAATGGTGAAGACCCAGACCCAGGCGCTGACCGCACGTCGCGTGATCTCGCCGTTGGCCACCTCATCGGCGGCCAACAACAACCCCCCGGCCTGCTCAACAACGCGGAACATGGCCCGAAAGGCCGCGTTGACGGACGTGATTGCCTTCACTGCGGCCCTTCCCGGCATAGTCCGCACTCGCCGGCTCCCGCGGGGGTGATTAGACCGTACTGAATCCAGACGGTTGCTGAGCGCCCCGAGAGCGCCTAGAGCGACCAGCAGCCTACCGCCAGTTGCCGCGCTCACCTGCACACCTTCACGGAGCCGCGAGGTTGACGTCCAAAGTCGATGGCCGTACGATGGCCGGACACAAGGGAGGATGAGATGCCCATCACCCGCGCTCGCGACGAACGGATCGAGTTCCGCACCACGCGCGAGCTGCGACGCCTGGTCGAGCGTGCCGTTGCAGCCTCGGGCAGCAACCTGACCGACTTCGCCGAGTCCAGCCTGGTGCTCGCCGCGCAACGGGTCATGGCCGACCGGGAGCACTTCGCGCTGTCCGAACGTGCGGCGGCCGAGTGGGAGGCGATCAACTCCCGGCCTGCCCGGCAGCTGCCCGGTCTACGAGAGCTCATGGCGCGGCCCTCCCCGTTCGACGAGTGACCTACCGGCCGCCCGAGCCGCTCCGCAGCGCCCACGAGCTCGACGCCTACGTTTGCGCCTCCGCCGAGCAGACCGACTGGCTGGTGCGTCACGCCCGCCAGTCGATGGCCACGGGAACGACGAAGGTGTTCGTGGTCACCCCGGTCGACAGCCACCAGGTCGTGGCCTACTACGCGTGGACGATGGCGCAGATCAACTCCGCCGACGCCCCCATGCGGCTGCGCAAAGGCGCCGGCAACTACCCCCAACCCGCGGCGTTGCTCGCTCGGCTGGGGGTCCACCGTGACCACGAACGACAAGGCCTGGGCGCGGCGCTCCTGCGCGATGTCATCCAGCGCGTCGCCGTGATCAGCGACGACATCGGCTGCCGTGGCCTGCTCGTGCACTGCGAGTCGGAACAGGCGCGCGACTTCTACCTTCACCTCATCCCCGAGTTCGAACCCAGCCCCACCGACGAGCTGCACCTCGTTCTTCTCCTGAAAGACGTCAAGAAGACTCTGCAAGCCAATAGCCCATGATGACCGCTATCGCGCCACACCTCCTCCCAGCCACGGCGCGGCCCAACCCGGCGAGGTCCGTGTTTTCGAAGCTGGCTCTGGGGTGTAGGACCGCATGCGTGCCCGCCTTGTGGACGGTCGGCCCATCCTCTGGGTCTTGACGTAGCCTGGGAGGAGCAGCGGCGCGGTCGAGAGAGGACGGCATGCCGGTCGATCATGAAGCGTTGATCGTGCGCGACCCGAACATCTGCCATGGCCAAGCGGTGATAAAGGGCACCCGGGTGATGGTCAGTGTCGTGCTCGACGCATTGGCTGACGGGATGAGCGAGACCGAGATTATGGGCGAGTACCCGACGCTGACGGTCGAGGGCATCCGGGCGGCTGCCGCGTATGGGGCGGATCTGGCCCGCGACGAGTATCCCGCTGTCTCGAGCTCTTGAGGGTCAAGCTCGACGAGAACGTGCCCGCCTCGGCCGTCGTTCCGCTGTCCGAGGCGGGGGTCGATGTGGACACCGTTGCTGACGAGGGCTTGGTCGGCGCCGACGATCCGGCGGTCTTGGCTGCGGCCTCCCGTGAGGGTCGGGTCGTGATGACCATGGATCGCGGCTTCGGGGACGTCCGCGCGTATCCGCCCGGGTCACACCGCGGCATCGTGGTGTTGCGGATGGATCAGCAGACTCCCCGCAGGGTCGCCGAGGCCGTCAGACAGTTGGTCGTGACGGTGGAGCTCGCAGCCCTCGCAGGGTGTGTGAGTGTGTGGCGCGATGGTGAACTACGAGTCCGGCGTCCGCCCGGCAACGAAGGAACATCGTAGGCCAGCCACCTCACGTCGCCGTATCGGAGGACGGAGGCGTCAGTTGCCGCTGGCGAGGTATTGCGCGATCGCGTAGGTGGCATGGCGGTTCAGCTGGTTGCGGGAGCGGTCGTAGCCCCGCGTCGTCTTCGGATCGGTGTGGCGGGCGAAGTCCTGCACGTCGCGCAGCCCGACACCGGCGTCAAGGGCGAGGGTGATTGCCGAGTGCCGCAAGCTGTGAGGCGTGATGCGGCGATCCACGCCGATCTGGCGGCACAGCGCCTTGACGAGGTAGGCGACGTTGTAGCTGGTCATGCGCCGCCCGTGCTGGTTGCGCAGCAGCGCGCCGGAGCGCCGCTCATCTCGGGTGAGGCCTATGGCCTGCACCGTGCGTGGGGCGAGGCGATCACGGCGGCCTTGTCGCCCTTGGTGGTTTCGGCGCGCAGGGTGAGGGTGTGGTGCCAGGTGGATTCGCCGAGGTCGTTGATGTTGGCGGCACACAGTTCACCGACGCGAAGGCCGTTGAGCGCGAGCAGACACGCGCATGCGTATGCGCTGCCGCCGCGCGTCTCGGCGGCGTCGAGCCAAGTCGGTGACCTCGTGGCGCGACAACCCCTGCGCGGTCGATTCCGCGGGCTTGCGTGGCCGCCGTGCGCCTGCCCACAGGGTTGCGCGTCAGGTGGTCTTCGGCGATCCCCAGCGGTAGAAGCTGGACAGAGTGGCGATGCGCTGGCAGATCGTGTTTGGCGCGTAGCCGGCGTCCTCTAGATGGCCGACGTACGTCTCCACAGCGCAACGCTGGGTCTGACAAGGCTCGATCCCCGTGGCCTGGGTCCAGACCTCTTGAGTGTGCCACGAACGCAGAAGGGAGCGTGATGTAGGCAGAGCTACCTGATGCGGTGCTGCGCGAAAGATGGAGGATTTGTGGCCCTCCGACGTCGCCCTGCGAGGGGGAGACGTCAAACCGCCCTCTGCTGCGTTAGCTGAAGACTGTCGTGGTGAGCGACGAGGGAAAAGGCGCCCGTTTGAGGCGTCAGGTAGGGATCAGGAAGGCGAGCGCAAGCGATTCGCTGATGACGTGTCGAAATCTGGTTATATGACATCAAAACCGGAGTGGTCAAGAGACTTCGGGATGAGCCTGGCGGGTGCCCGCTTACTGGTCAGGTGGTGTCCGGCATGGAGGCGACGCGAGCCTGGTCTGCGGCTTTCGCGTGGAACGTGGGAAGGCGTGCCCTGACACTGCCGCCCATTGAAGTGTGGGTGGCGAGAGGAAGCGTCCCGAGCGGCTGAAACCGTTAGGGATTGAGTACCGTTGCTGTGGCGCGCCGGCGGACTGGTTCGTAGTAGTGATGAAGCCCCTGTAATGGGGGTGGAGCGAAGGGGCCAGGTCGCTCGTGGTTGTGTTCGACCGATCAACCGTGGGGCCCGTGGGAGGAGTCGTCAGACCAACCCGGGGTTCCCTGTGGGAGGAGTCGCGTGGACAAGCTGAAGTCGCAAGGCAAGCCGTTTGAGATCTCGAAGTGGGACGTGTGGGAGGCGTTCAAGAGGGTCAAGAAGAATGGTGGCGGACCGGGTGTCGATGGGCAGACCATTGAGGACTTCGAGGCAGACCTGCAGGACAACCTGTACAGGATCTGGAATGTGCGCGACGAATGCGGAAAGAGGTGATCGTGTAGGACGTCATCTGTTGGAAGCA
>JBBDQS010000045.1 GCA_040905805.1 Egibacteraceae bacterium
GAGTTGTCGTCGAGGTTGGCCTCGTTGTGCTTCTCGTTGTAGCTCACCAGGTCGCGCAGCGTGAACCCGTCGTGGGCCGTGATGAAGTTGATGGACGCGTACGGTCGCCGGCCGTTGTGCGCGTAGAGGTCGCTCGAGCCGGTGAGCCGCGACGCCAGCTCTCCCACCCCGGCGGTCTCCCCCCGCCAGTAGTCGCGGACGGTGTCGCGGTACTTGCCGTTCCACTCGGTCCACAGCACGGGGAAGTTGCCGACCTGGTACCCGCCCTCGCCGACGTCCCACGGCTCGGCGATCAGCTTCACCTGGCTGATGACCGGATCCTGCTGGATGATGTCGAAGAACGCCGACAGCCGGTCGACGTCGTGCAGCTCACGCGCCAGGGTCGAGGCGAGGTCGAAGCGGAAGCCGTCGACGTGCATCTCGGTCACCCAGTACCGCAGCGAGTCGGTGATCAGCTGCAGGACATGGGGGTGGCGGACGTTCATCGAGTTGCCGGTGCCCGTGTAGTCCATGTAGTAGCGCTCGTCGCCGTCGACCAGCCGGTAGTAGGAGCGGTTGTCGATCCCGCGGAAGGCGAGGCTCGGACCCTCGTGGTTGCCCTCGGCGGTGTGGTTGTAGACCACGTCGAGGATCACCTCCAAGCCCGCCTCGTGCAGGTCCTTCACCATTGCCTTGAACTCGTAGACCTGCTCGCCACGGGTGCCGCGCGCGGCGTAGTCGGCGTGGGGAGCGAGGAAGCCGATCGAGTTGTAGCCCCAGTAGTTGCGCAGCCCCTTGCGGACGAGGAAGTGGTCGTGGACGAAGTGGTGCACCGGCTGGAGCTCGACGGCGCTGACCCCGAGGGACTGCAGGTAGTCGATGATCGGCGCAGAGGCCAGGCCGGCGTACGTGCCGCGCAGCTCCGGCTCCACCTCGGGGTGGCGCATGGTGAGGCCCTTGACGTGGGTCTCGTAGATGACGGTCTCGTTCTCGGGGATGCGCGGGAGCCGGTCGTCGCCCCAGTCGAAGAACGGGTTGGCCACGATGCACTTCGGCATGTGCGGGGCGCTGTCCGCCTCGTTGATCTCCAGGTCGCCCCCGGTGAGGGGATAGGCGAAGGCGGCGTCGTTCCAGTCCACCATGCCGTCGATGGCCTTGGCGTACGGGTCGATCAGCAGCTTCGCCGGGTTGAACCGCAGGCCGTTCTCGGGGTCGTAGGGCCCGTGCACCCGGTACCCGTAGCGTTGCCCCGGCTGGATGCCCGGCAGGTAGGCATGCCAGATGAACGCGGTCTGGTCCGCCATGGGCACCCGCAGCTCGTATCCGGCCCGGTCGAACAGGCAGAGCTCGACCTCCTCCGCGTCCTCGCTGAACAGCGTGAAGTTCGTGCCCCGCCCATCCCACTGCGCCCCGAGCGGATAGGGCTGGCCAGGCCAGACGTTCACCACAGACGGACTCCTAGCTGTCGATCGTGCGAGGTTTCGTAGAGTGCCACCGCTGGCTAGGTACCCACGAACAGGAACTCGATGCCTTCGGAGACGCGAGCCGGCCGCGCCTGGCTGCAGCCGACCGTCCTGGCCGTCACCGGTTTGTCGATCGCGTCAGGTTTCGCCTCTTTCGGGGTGACCGCCGCGCTCGGCGACGTGGCGACGGCCTTCGGCGAGCCCGACCCCGAGCAGTCCGTCGCCGCGCTCGCCGGGTTGACGGGCACCACGGTCGGGGTGGGGCTCGCGATCATCCGCCTCGCCTCGCTGGCCGCGCTACCGCTGGCGGGCCTGGCGGATCGCGCGGGACGGCGCCGCGTCATCCTGACCTGCTGCGCCGCCGGCCTCGGTTTCACGGTGGTCGCCGCGCTCAGCCCGAGCTTCTGGTGGTTCGTGGCGCTGTTCGCGCTCGCCAGGCCGCTGCTGTCGGCGACCAACGCGCTGGCCGCGGTGATCGCCGCGGAGGAGACCCGCAGCCTGGACCGGTCCAAGGCGATCGCCATGGTCACCGCCGGCTACGCCCTCGGCGCCGGGTTGACCGCGCTGGTGCGCCTGGCCATCCCCGAGGCGCTGGGCTTCCGCGGGCTGTTCGCGATGGTCCTCGTTCCAATGGTCCTCGTGCCCCTGATCGGGCGGGGCCTGCGCGAGTCGCGGCCGTTCGTGAACCTGCACCCCACCGGAACCGTCGCACCCCGGCTCGGTGCGGTCCGACCGGACCTACGGGGTCGGCTGGCTGTGCTCTTCGCCGTGCACCTCGGGTTCGGGTTCGTCACGGGCCCGATCAACACCAACCTCTTCTGGTACGGGGAGAACGTGCTGGGGATGTCCGCCGGCGCCATGGCACTGGTGTTCCTCGTCGCGGCGCCGGCGGGGCTGGTCGGGTTGCTCGCCGGCCGGTGGGCGGCCGACCGGCTCGGCCGCCGGGTCAGCGCGGGTGTGGCCATGGTCGGCACCGCCCTGGCCGGCACCGTGACCTACAGCGGTGCGGCCGGCGCCCTGGCCGTCGGCTACATCGCCAGCATCGTCGCTGCCGCGGCATACGCGCCCGCAGCGGGCGCCCTGGACGCCGAGCTCTTCCCCACGTCGCAGCGCGCCACGGCTGCGGGCTGGGTCACCGCCGCCAACATCATCGGGGCCGTGCTGGGGCTGGTCGCGTTCGGAGTGCTGATCGACGCCTTCGGCGCGTTCACGCCGGCGGCGCTGACCATCGCCGTGCCGGTGGTCCTCACGGCTCTGCTGTACACGCTCGTGCCCGAGACCCGGGGGCTGGAGCTCGAGGAGTCCGCCCCCGAGCCCGACCGCTGACCTCCGGCGGGAGCTACAGTGCTCCGGCGGGAGCTACAGTGTCCGCACCGACGCCGCGAGGAGCCGCCGTGAGCCTCAAGACCCTCGGATTGTCCGACGAGCTGCATGCCTACGTGGTCACGCACACCAGCGGTCACGACGGGGTGCTGCGCGCCCTCGCTGCGGAGACGCGGGAGCGGTTCCCGGACCACATGCAGATGCAGATCGCCCCCGAGCAGGGCGCGCTGCTCACCCTGCTCACCAGGCTCACGCCGGCGCGGTTCGCGGTGGAGATCGGCACGTTCACCGGGTACTCGGCGATGTGCATCGCCCGGGGGCTGCGCGAGGAGGGTCGTCTGGTCTGCTTCGACAACAATGCGGAGTGGACGGCGATCGCCGCCCGACACTGGGAGCAGGCGGGGCTGATCGCACAGATCGAGCTGCGTCTGGGCGACGCCGGCGAGACGCTGACCAGCCTGGCCGGCGATCCGCCGGTGGACCTGGCTTTCATCGACGCGGACAAGACCGGATATCCCGGCTACTACGAGGCGGTGCTCGCTCGCTTGGCCGACGACGGGCTGATCGTGGTCGACAACGTCCTGGCGGGCGGGCGCGTCCTGGACCCCGACGACGAGAACGCTGCGGCGATCGCCGCGTTCAACGACCTCGTCCGGGCCGACCCGCGCGTCGACGTGGTCCTGCTGCCCGTCGCCGATGGCATCAGCCTCATCACCCGGCGGTGAGGGCGCGCCTCTCCGGGCGCTCGGTGCGGGGCGATGAGGGGCCGCGCGACCCCTCGATGGCCACGGGCTGATGTAATAGGCCCATGGCGTTCGGCAGCACGATCCTGGTCCCGGTCACCCACCCGAAGTCTGCCGTCACGCTGCTGCGTCTCGCGGCGTCGCTGGTCGACCCGGACGGGCTGGTCGTGCCGGTCACCGTGCTGGCCCCGGACGCGCGTGCGAGCGCGCGCAAGGCGGCCCACGACCTGGTGGTCAACGCGGAGGCCACCGCCCGGGAGGCGGGCGTGGAGGCGCGCGGCATGGTGGACATCGACGCCTCCGTGGCCAACGGCGTGCTCGACACGGCCCGCGAGTGTGGCGCGACGCTCGTGCTCATCGGCTGGCAGGGCCGCAGCAGCCACCAGAACGTCTTCGGCAGTCTCATCGACTCGATCGCCGGGCGCTCCGCGGTGCCGTTGGCGGTCGCCCGCCTGGGCGAGAAGGCGTTCACGGGGTTGCTGCTGCCCGTCTCCGACGACCACCTCGCCAGCACCGCGGCCGGCGGCGTCCGGCTCGCCGCAGGCTTGACACGCCGGCTCCACGAAGTCACCGGGGTGCCCGTCCGCGTGCTCCGCAGCGGCGCGGGGATCCCGGAGCTCCCCCCGGAGATGACGGCCCTGAGCGACCGTGTCCACCACGACCCGCGACGCCTGGACCTTGCCGTGGGGGCGGCCGCCCGGGCCGACGACCTCGTGGTGGTGCCGGTGGCGGCGACCGTGTCGGGACTGCGGACGGCGACCACCCACGTGGCCTGGGCGGCCCCCGACGCCTCGCTGCTCATCGCCGTCGACGTGGGTCCGGTGCCCACGGAGAACCTCGCGACGGCTGTCAGCTCGGCCGGGAGCCCGTCCCCCGCGGAGGAGCCGATCGGCATCAGCACGACCCACCGGGTGCGGGTGACCGCCTGCCTGACGGCCGACATCGACCGCTCTGAGGTGCTCGCCGCCGCATTGTGGGCGGTGGGCGACGTCACGCTCCTGGAGCCCTGGCACGACGAACGGGGCCGCATGTGCGTGGAGGCAGACGTGGCGACCCAGGCCACGGACACCAACTCGGCGCTCGGCACCGTCATGGAGGCCCTGCACCACGCGCCAGGGTTCGACGGAGCCGAGATCAGCTACACGCCAGTCGACGAGCGCTGACGCGCACCGGCGGCGGTTGACGCCGGACATGGCAACGCCGGACATGGCAACGCCCCGGCCATATGGCCGGGGCGTCTGCGTTCGTGGCATGTCGCCTAGCGGCTAGATGACCTGAACGTTCGCAGCCTGGTCGCCCTTCGCGCCCTGGGTCACATCGAACTCCACCTTCGCACCCTCGGCCAGCGACTTGAACCCGCTGCCCTGGATGGCGGAGAAGTGGACGAAGACATCGTCGCCATCCTCACGCTCGATGAAGCCGAAACCCTTGTCATCGGAAAACCATTTCACAGTGCCAACAGCCATGTGCTGTCCTTGCCTTTCATCATTCTGGATTCGTGGTGAACCCGAAGGGATCTGCACCAGCGTCTGACCACTGCAGCGTTCACGTCTATCGTGCCCTCACACCTAGCGTACCTGGCTGACGTGCCCGTGTCGCCCCTATTCGTGCGGGCCCCGTCAGCGGTCACATGAGGGCACGTGCCGCGGCGATGTCATCGACCGCGAGCACCAGGCGGTAGCCGCCGGACGTGCCGCCGCCCGCGATGTACGCCTGCTGGATGTTGACGTCGTGGTCGGCCAGCCTGCGGCAGACCTCTCCCATCGCGCCGGGACGGTCGGCGATGTCGACCACCAGGACGTCGCGCGCGGCCCGCACGTCGAACCCGGCGGCGGTCAGCGCTCGCTGGGCGTCCGCCGGATCCCTGACCAGCAGGTGCACCACCCCCCTGCCCTCACCGGTGAAGGCACTGATGCCCTCGATGTTGATGCCGGCCTCCCCGGCAGCCTCCCCGATGCGCGCGAGCACGCCGGGCTGGTCATCAGGGATGAGCGTGAAGTCCTTGTGCATGAGCGGCCCTTTCGCCATGGCGAGCCTACGCCGGCGGCCCTCTCCGGGGCCGCACCGGCGTCACGACCTCCCGTCACTGCCCGCGAGGTCGTCCAGCAGGGTCCGGAAGCGCTCGGTCACGACCGGCCAGGCGTAGCGGCGTTCGACGAAGTCCCGGCCCACCAACCCCATGGCCGCACGCCGGTCGGGGTCTTGCAGCAGGCGGGTGAGCGCATCCCCCACGGCGCCCGGCGAGGTGCCGTCCGCCACGACACCGCTGCGCCCGTCGAGGAGGCTCTCGGGCGCACCCCCCGACCGCCCCGCCAGCACGGGGGTCCCACAGGCCTGCGCCTCCAGGTAGACGATGCCCAGGCCCTCCACGTCGAGCCCCGCCAGGCGCGTCCGGCACGGCATCGCGAACACGTCCGCGGCGGCGTGGACGGCGGGCAGCGCAGCCCGCGCCACGGGCCCCGCGAGGGTGACGCTGGCGGACAGCCCCAGTGCATCCACCCGCCGGCGCAGGCGGGCGGCCATCGGGCCTGCGCCGACCAGGAGCAGGTGCGCGCCGGGCACCCGGGCACGAACGCGTGGCCAGGCCTCGACGAGGACGTCTTGCCCCTTCCTGGCGACCAGCCGTGACACGCACACCGCGAGCGGCTGGTCGTCGGTGAGACCGATCCGGGCACGGACCCCTGTCCCGTCCACCCGGGGGTGGAAGCGGTCGGTGTCGACGCCCGGAGGCAGGGCATGCACGGCCGTGTGCGCCGCGACCCAGGGTTCGAGAGCGGCCTCGGTGTACCGGCTGATCACCCCGATCGCGTCGACACCTCTCGCGACGCGTCGGATCAGGGCTCCGAGCCCGACGCGCACCATGCCGGCCTCGTGGCCGTGCGTCAGCGCCAACGTCGGCGGGGCCAGCCTGCCGGCGAGCTCACCCAGCGGCCACGAGGCGCCGAAGACGATCACGTCGGCACGATGCTCGGCGGCGGCCAGGCGCACCTGCCGAAGCAGCCTGGGTCCCGGCAGCAAGGGACGGGCGGCGACACGGTGGACCGGGTAGGCAAGGTGGGCGTCGTGCTCGTCCGCGGCGGCCCCCCGCGCGGTCAGGACACGCACGCCGGCCGGATCGAGGCGGCCCGCGAGCTCACCGACGAACGCCTCGATCCCCCCCGCCCTGGGCGGGAAGTCGTTGGTCACCCACAGGGTGCGCGGCTCGATCACGTGGCCGGCCCCTCCACCCAGCGTCGCCCCATCTCCAGACGGGCCGTGGGCGGCGGATGGGAGGACCAGAGATGCTGTGCCCAGCGCGGAGGCCGAGGGTCGGACAGGTTGGCCCGTGCCAGCCCGTCGATGAGGTCCAGGTAGGTGGACGGCTCGCCGGTGATGCGCAGCGCCGCCAGGTCGGCCGCAGCCTCGGCGCGCCGACTGGCGGCGTTCTGCACCGGCAGCGCCACCGCCCCGGCCAGCACCACGATCGCCAACACGACCGCCGCAGCGCGCGGGTCGGCGGCGCTGGCCTGGCGACCGCTCGCGACCCGCCGGCGCACCACACCGGCCAACAGGTAGACCAGGGTGATGAGCCCCGCTCCCGCGAAGACGGTGCCGCGCGCCAGGTCAGCGTGCTGGGCGTGGCCGATCTCGTGGGCCAGGACGACGCCGACCTCGGCGGGCGGCTGGCGGGCCACCAGCGTGTCGTAGAGGACCACCCGCCCGGTGGCCCCGAGTCCGGAGATGTAGGCGTTGCGCTTCGTGGTCCGCCGGCTGGCGTCTGCCGTCACGATCCGGTCGACGGACTCGCCTGCTCGGTCGAGGATCCGCTCGACCTCGATGCGGACCGGCCCCTCCGGCAGCGGCTCCGTCGAGAAGCGCAGCGGCTCCAGGACCAGCGGTGCGCCGAAGACCAGGCCGGCGGTCAGTGCCGTCGCAGCGAGGCCGGCGATCGGTGGCCACCCGCGGGGCACGCGCCTGGCGAGCGAATAGCCGCCGACGACGAGGCCGCCGACCACTGCCCACGCCGGCACGACGCCGACCGCCCAGTCATAGGCCCATCCGGCCACGCCCTGGGTGCGGAACCCGAAGGCTCCCTCGTGCACGAAGGTGGCCCAGAAGACCAGCGGCAGCACCACGAGGTCCGTCCCGACGACCACCAGGAGGACCACAGCGGCGGCGGCCCGCGCCGGCCGGTGCTCGCCCACGCGCCGCACGACGGCGTCGCTGAGGCGCCGCCCGGCGGGGGTGAAAGCCACCGCGCAGGGCACCGCGAGCCGCAGGAGGAGCGCCGTCGCCCCGACGGCGTACAACGGCCCCCGGTAAGCCCCCACCAGCTGCAGGTGCGCGGGATCGAACCACTGGTTGGCAGGCGGCGCCGGTCCCAGATCCGGCGCCAGCGGCCGCACGATCTGCACGACCAAGCCGATCACGACGACCGCGGCAGCGAGCGCGTGGGCGACCCAGAGGGCGGAGGGTCGTCTGCGTGCAGCCGGCTGCCGGCGTGAGGCCGCGACTTCGCCCATTCCCGGCTACTGGCGAGCAGCGTCGCCGGCGGTGGACTTCTTGGCCGTGGACTTCTTGGCCGCCGACTTCTTGGCC
>JBBDQS010000046.1 GCA_040905805.1 Egibacteraceae bacterium
CTCCCAACGACACCGAACCCGACCACACCAAGGTCAACGAGCGTGGCTGACAACAAGGGGGAGCAGGAGAAGGGTTCGCCGCGTCATTCGATGGTCGCCGGTGACGATGGTGGGGCGGGTGTGGGGTTGGCTTTGATGTGGGCGGGGGTGGGGGTGGCGTTGGTGTTTGGTGGCGCGGTGGTGTTTGGCGGGCATGTCGCGCCGGGTGGGCGGCGTCGTGGTGCTCGGGGGCGGCCACGCCCCAAACCCGCCTACTAGCGCAGGAAAGCGACTGCGCCCGACTGGTCCACGGTGGTCTGTACGCGCAAAGGAGACACGATGAATGCCACTCCACAGGTCGGATCCGATGACGACACGCGTCGGGGTCGGCGGCGGGTCAGGCGGCAGGCGGCGCCTGAGGGGGGGGGCTGGTGAGCCACGCACGTCGGGTGGCAGCCGGCGGGTGGTGGCGGGTTTGGTGGCGGCCACGGTCGCGCTATTAGTGTTGTACGCGGGGGCGTTGGTGTGGCTGCGTCCCCCCTCGCCGGGGGTGGAGCTGAGTTTGGATGCGGTGCAGGCGCAGGCGTTGGCGGGTGAGGTGGCGCAGGCGGAGCTGTTGGACCAGGACGCACGGATCGTTGGGACGCTTGCGGGTGACGAGGCGTTTTGGGTGGCGTATCCGTCCAGCGACGCGGCCACCAGCGAGTTGTTGGCCAACTTGGTCGCTGGGGGCGCGCAGGTCAGCGTGGACGCGCAGACGGCCAAGGCCACGGTGCGGTTCGTCGCCCAGTTCTTGTTGCCGTTGATGATCCTGGCGTCGCTGTTTGGCCTGTTGTTCTATCTGGCGCGCGGGTCGGGGGGTTCGGGCACCGAGGACTTCTTGCTGTTCGGCCGGTTGGGCGACAAGCGCACCCGCGACGGCGACCGCCCAAAGACGACGTTCGCGGATGTGGCGGCGGCGCAGACCGAGATCGCTGAGTTGGCGGAGGTACGGGACTATCTGGATGATCCGACCCGGTACAAGGCGATGGGGGCGTTGCCGCCCAAGGGGGTGTTGCTGGTCGGCCCGCCCGGGTGCGGCAAGACGCTGCTGGCAAGAGCGGTGGCCGGGGAGGCCGACGCGGCGTTCTTCAGCCTGTCGGGGTCGGAGTTCGTCGAGTCGCTGGTAGGTGTGGGTGCGGCCAGGGTACGCGACTTGTTCGCGCAGGCGCGGGCGGCGGCGCCGGCGATCATCTTCATCGACGAGCTCGACGGGGCCGGACGCCAACGCGGCGCCGGGCTTGGCGGGGGCCACGACGAGCGTGAGCAGACCCTCAACGAGTTGTTGGTGCAGATGGACGGGTTCTCCCCGACCGAGGGGCTGGTGGTGATGGGCGCGACCAACCGGCCTGACATCTTGGACCCGGCGTTGTTGCGGGCGGGCCGGTTTGACCGGCGTATCGGGGTGGAGCTGCCCGACGCCGAGGGCCGCGAGGCGATCCTGGTGTTGCACGCCAAGACCCGCCGGCTTGGCGATCCCCGCAACGATTTGGCGGTGGTGGCCCGGCGCACGGCGGGGTTCACGGGTGCGGACCTGGCCAATGTGGTCAACGAGGCGGCGCTGCTGGCGGTGCGGTGGGGTCACCACGAGATCACCCGCACCCATCTGGAGGAGGCGGTGGAGCGGGTGATCTCGGGGCCCAAGCGCAAAACCAGGCTGCTGGACGCGGGCGACAAACACCGGGTGGCGGTTCACGAGGCCGGCCACGTGCTGGTGGCCGCCGCGGTCGGCAAAGCCGCCAAGTTGGAGAAGGTGTCGATCGTGGCCCGCGGGCAGGGGGTGGGCCATCTGGCGGTGCTGGCCGATGACACCGCGGTGCCGACCCGCAGTGACATGGCCGCGCGGATCACCATCGCGATGGCCGGCGTGGCCGCCGAGGAGCTCATCCTCGGTGAGCCCTCGGTGGGCAGTGAGGCGGATCTGGAACGTGCGACCGACACCGCCCGCGACATGGCCGGGCGCTACGGGATGAGCCCACGCATCGGGCGGGTGCGCATCCTGCAAGCCCACGGCGAGGTGTTCCTGGGCCGCGACTATCTCGCCAACGGGGAGGTGTCCCAACCCACCCTGGAGGCCTTGGACACCGAGGTCCGCCAGATCCTGGATGACCAGGAAGCCACCGCCCACGCCATCCTGGCCGCCCACCCCGACACCCTCGACACGCTGGTCGCCGCGCTGCTCGAGCACGAGACCCTCCAGGGCGACCAGCTCAGCCGTCTGCTCGCCGACGTCGAACACCACGACCCCTCCGGGAATGGCAAGGCCGCGGCCGGCGCCAAGGCCACCCCCAAGCGGCGCACGTAGGCGCGCACGCCATCATTGCACGCCATGTCGACGAGCACGCCGCGGCGGATCCGCCGCGGGAGCGCCTGCGCGGTGCTGCTCGTCCTGGCCGTGGGTCCCGCCGCCCTCGCGGCCACCCCCCCCGGTGGGCAACCAGGCCAGACCGGGACCGTCGACACGATTCTCGGTCCTGGTTTCTGTGATGGCTCAGGCGCACTGGATCCTGGCTCAACGACGGTCAGGGCCCTGGCGGTCGACGGTGACGGCCGGATCTTCGTCGACACCGGGCCGGTGGACCAAGGCGCCGTCGGCGTGGTCGACGACACGGGACAGGCAAGGCTGGTGGGAACCGCCAGCCCGCCCACCCCGGCAGGCAGCCGCGCCGGTCTGCGCCTGCCGGATCGGGCGGGCCCACCGGGCCGTCTGGCCCCCGACGGCGAGGACGGCGTCCTGCTGGCTGCCGACACCCACATCTTGCAGGTGTCCGCGGCGGGCGGGCAGCGCCTCGTGGCCGGCAACCCCACCGTGGCGGGTCGCAGCGGCGGTGACGGCGGCCCCGCAGCCGACGCGGACTTCACCCGTATCCTCGCGGTGGCGACCGACACCGCGGGCAACGCCTACGTCGCCGACGAGGTCGACGGTGACCAGTCCACCTTCCGGCTCCGCGTCGTCAACCGCAGCACCCAACCGGTGCCCCTCACCGACGGCACGGGCGGGCAGATCACCGTGGCGCCCGGCCACATCGACACGATCGCCGGCGGCCAACCCGCCGGCGGCCAACGAGGCGCGCCGGCGGCACCGCTGCAGGGCCAGCCGCCGGCCCTTGCGGTCGGCGACGGCCTGGTCTACGTCGGCTTGTACGCCTCCACCGCCACGGCGGTACGGCCGACCGCGCGGGTGGACGCCATGAACGTCAGCAGCGAGCCGGTGACCGCTCACGGTGTGCGCGTCGCCCCAGGGCAGATCGAGACGGTGGCCGGCGGCGGCGCGGCGGGCGAGGGGGGCGACGGCGGGCCGGCCCGCTCCGCGGCGTTTGGGATGCTGCCGGGCATCGCCGTGGACGACGAGGGCAACCTGTACCTGGCCGACGAGGCCAACGACCGCATCCGGCGGGTCGACGACACGGGCACCATCAGCACCTACGCGGGCACGGGCAGCGGCGGGTTCAACGGCAACGACCGTGCCGCCACCCAGGCGTTGCTGCACAGCCCCTGGGACGTGGCGGTCGGCCCGGGCGGTCAGGTCTACCTGTCCGACCGCCTCAACGGCCAAGTCCGCTTCGTCGACGAGGCCGGTGCTCTCCGGGCCGCCCCCGGCAACGGTGTCGGCCTGACGTGGGCGTGCGACAGCGACGACGGCGAGGCCGCCGCAGAACCCGCCCGACCCGACCAGCCGGCCGGCCTGGCCACCGACGGCCACGGCATGGCCTACCTGGCGCTGCCCGGGCTGTCGCAGGTGCAGCGCTTCACCACCGCATCAGGCCAGGAGACCGACGAGGCCGGGCTTGTAACAGTCGAGCAGTCCGCGGTCGACGTGCCCGCGGCCGGCGCCATCGCCGTCGCGCCTGGCGGTGGGGGTCTGTACGTGGCCGACGCTGCCGGCGCGGTGCGCTACGCCAATCTCACCACGAGCCCTACACGCATCCACGGCGTGCCCGTCGCGCCGACAACCGACGAGGTCGTCGCCGAGGCGGCCGAGCTGCGCGCCTTCGGGACCGCCGCCCTCGCCGCGGACGGTGACGGCAACCTGTTCGTCCTCGACGACGTGACCCGCTCGGTGGTGCACATCGACCGCGGCGGCGAGCGCACCACGGTCATCGAGTCGGTCTCCACTCGCGACCCGTCGGTGTGCTGCCGTCTGCTCGCCGGGCTCGTCGTCGACGCCGCCGGCAACCTCTACACCAGCGAACGCCACCGGGTGTGGTTCACCAACCGGGCAACGGCGCCGGTCACCGTCCACGGCCAAACCGTGCAACCGGGGGCCACCGAGCCGGTCGCGGGCACCGGCGACGCCGGGTTCGAAGGCGACGCCGGCCCCGCTTTGGAGGCCGACTTCACCAGCAGCGGGGGGATGGCCACCGACGACGACGGCAGCCTGTTCGTCGCCGACAACCAGGAGCACACCGTCCGCAAGATCGACCGCGACGGCACGATCAGCACCGTGGTCGGCACCGGGTCGTCGGGGTTCAACGGTGACGGGCTGGCGGCTGCACGGACCACGCTCGCCGGGCCGGGCGCCGTCGCAGTCGACGAGTGCGGCAACCTGCTCGTCGCTGACGCCGGCAACCACCGCATCCGGCGGGTGAACCTGGTCGGGGGGTGCGAGTCGACACCCGCTGTGGACGAGGCCACACCGGTCGGCATGAGCACGCTGACCCTGGTCGGTACCGGCGTGGCCGTCGCCGCTGTCGTCGGCGTCGGCGTCGGGCTCGCCGTCGCGGCGGTCTTGCGCAGGCGCAGCGGAGCGTGAACGGCCGGCGGCGCGGGCTGGCATCTGTCGTGGCCGTGGCCTGGGCGGGGCTGGTCATGGCGGCTCCTGGCGTGGCGGGAGCCGACGTCGTCCCCGTCGAGGTGCCGGTGACCGCCATGGACCAGGGCGCGGGGGTCGCCAACAACTCGCCCACGATCGCGGTCGATCCCACCGAGCCGCGATTCGTGGTGATCGCCAACCGCCTCGACGCGCCACACTTCGGCTGTGCGTTGCAGCTCTCCGGCGACGGGGGCGCCGGGTGGGTGACCGTCGATGTGCTGCCCGAGCTGCCCGAGGGGGCGGAGACGTGCTACGCCCCGGAGGTCGCCTTCGACGCCGACGGGGTGCTCTACTACGTGTTCGTGGGTCTTGCCGGCAGCGGCAACCAGCCGATGGGTGTGTTCCTCACCACCTCGCGGGACCGAGGGCAGACCTTCACCACCCCCCGGCAGGTCCTCGGGTCGTTGAAGTTTTCGGTGCGCATGGCCATCGACCGTGACGCCGGGGACGGCAGCCGGCTGCACCTGGTGTGGATCGACGCGACGTCCGAGCCGCCCCTGGGCGGGTTCGGTCCGCCACCCAACCCGATCATGGCCGCGCACTCCGACGACGGGGGCGCCACCTTCTCCGCGCCGGTGCAGGTCAGCCACCCCGCGCTTGACCGGGTGGTGGCTCCGGCGTTGGCCCTGGGACCTGACGGTGACGTCCACGTCGCCTACTACGACCTCGAGGACGACGCGATCGACTACCAGGGCCTGGAAGGGCCGCCGGTGTGGCCGGGCACCTGGTCGCTGGTGCTGGCCGGCTCGACCGACCGCGGCGCGAGTTTCAGAGCCCATCGGGTCGTGGACGACGCCGTGGAGCCCCACGAGCGTGTCCTGCTGGTTTTCACGATGCCGCCACCCGCGCTGGTCACCGACCGCCACGGCGAGCCCTGCGTCGCCTGGACCGACGCGCGCCACGGCGACGCCGACGTGCTCCTGCGCTGTGCTGGCGACCGCGGGAACGAGCGCAGCCAGCCCCAGCGCCTCAACGACGACTCGGTCGGCAACGGCCGGTCCCAGTACATGCCCCGCCTCGCCGTGTCACCGACCGGACGCATCGACGCGATCTTCTACGACCGGCGCGAGGACCCCGATGACCTGGCCACCCATATCTACCTGACCTCCTCGGCTGACGACGGCCACAGCTTCGCGCCCAACCGGCCGGTCACAGCAGAGCCCTTCGACCCGCGCATCGGCCAGCGTTACGTCCATCCCGCCGCCAGCGGCCTGGTCGAGTTCGGCTCCCGCCTCGGCCTGCTGCCGCGGGCCGACGGTGTGCTGGCCGCCTGGACCGACACCCGCAACTCCGAGCCGGGGACGACAGGCCAGGACGTCTTTGCCGCGTCGGTGTCCCTTCCGCGCGCAACCCACGGCCGCGATACTGGGGGCACCCTGCCCACGGCGGTGCTGGCCGCTGCCGCTCTGGCCGTCGTGGTGCCGCTCGTGGGGATAGGGGCCCGCCGGCATCGACACCGGCGGGCGGACGCAAGGAGCGGGACATGACGGGGACGTCGGACAGAGGGCGCAAGTCTCCGAGACGGCAGAAGCGCAGCTGGCTGGGGATCGTCACGGTGGTGGTGCTGGTGGTGTTGTTGGGCGGGTTCGTGGGGGTGTTGGAGTATTCCCGCCCGCATGTGGACGGGGAGGCGTTGACGTTTTCGGAGTTCGTGGAGTCGGCCAACGCGGGGCGGATCCGTGACGCGGTGCTGCTCGACGAGGACGCCTATGTGGTGGGCGGCTATGTGCGCGACGACGGTACGACGGGGGTGTACAACACCCCGTTGGTGCGCCACACCCAGGGGGATCTGCTCGACTTGTTGTTGGGCAACCGCATTGCGACCGAGATCGACCAGCAGGTCGGCAAGCGGGTCGCGCAGCTGGGCGCGATCCTGTTGCCGGGGCTGATCCTGGTGGTGTTGTTGGTGTATCTGATCTTGTCGTGGCGGCGGGGCACGGGGCTGTTCGGGGTGAAGAGCGGCGCGCGCAAGATCGCTGCTGAGGACAGCCCGGTGCGGTTCGCTGATGTGGCCGGTCAGGACGCCGCGGTCGCGGAGCTGGCCGAGATCCGTTCGTTTTTGGCCTTCCCGGAGCGTTTCGCCGAGTTGGGCGCGGCGGTGCCCAAGGGGGTGTTGTTGTACGGCCCGCCGGGTTGTGGCAAGACGTTGTTGGCCAAGGCGTTGGCGGGGGAGGCGGGCGCGTCGTTCTACTCGATCTCGGGGTCGGACTTTGTGGAGCTGTACGTGGGGGTGGGCGCGGCGCGGGTGCGCGATTTGTTCGCCGAGGCGCGCGCCAACGTCCCGGCGTTGGTGTTCATCGACGAGCTCGACTCGGTGGGGCGGGCCCGCAGCGCCGGGGGGGTGACCCGGGTGGCGTCACACAGCGAGCAGGAGCAGGCGCTGAACCAGATCCTGGCGGAGATGGACGGTTTCTCCCCGGCGGAGGGTCTGCTGGTGCTGGGGGCCACCAACCGCCCCGACGTGTTGGACCCGGCGTTGCTGCGCCCGGGGCGTTTTGACCGCACGGTGGGCTTGGAGCGCCCTGACGAGGCCGCCCGCATGGCGATCCTGTCGTTGCACGCCCAGGGCAAACGCCTGGCCGACGACGCGGACCTGGCCGCGGTGGCCCGCCGGGCGATCGGCATGACCGGCGCGGATCTGGCCAGTGTGCTCAACGAGGCGGCGTTGCTGGCCGCCCGGGCGGGCAAGCCCGCGATCGGCCAGGGCGAGCTTGACACCGCGGTGGGGCGCATCCTTGACGCTCCGGAGCGCCAGCGGCGCCTGTCGTTGCGCGACCGGGGGATCGGGCGGCGCCACACGGGCGCGGACCGGGTGGGGTTCGCCGACCTGGCGGGGGTGGACGACGCGGTCGCCGAGCTCGTCGAGGTGCGCGACTATCTGGCTGACCCTGACCGGTTCGCTGCGTTGGGCGCCCGCCCGCCGCGGGGGATCTTGCTGTCGGGGCCGCCGGGGTGCGGCAAGACGCTGCTGGCCCGCGCGGTGGCGGGGGAGGCCAACGCGGCGTTCTTCTCGGTGGCGGCCAGCGAGTTCGTCGAGGTCTACGTCGGCCAGGGCGCCGCGCGGGTGCGCGACCTGTTCGCCGAGGCCCGCTCGGTCGCGCCGGCGATCGTGTTCCTCGACGAGGTCGACGCCATCGGCGCCCACCGGGGCACCTCGGCGGGTGGTGGTGGGGGGGAGCGTGAGCAGACCCTCAGAACGTGTTTTGAAACCTTCTGCGGCGGTTCCATCGACCTGAATCACATCC
>JBBDQS010000047.1 GCA_040905805.1 Egibacteraceae bacterium
CCGCGGCTACGTCGCCGACCTCACCGCCCTGCTCGAGATCGTCACCATGTGACGGGAACCCCTGGTCATCCGCCACAACACCCGGCCGCTGACGCAACCGCCATCCGGCGAAGACGACGAACCACGAACAGACACCCGCATGCACGCGAACGTATCGACGCCCTGGTCGCCGTGGTACGCGCCAGATGGTCCCTTCAGGCTGGCTCATCGGGCGGCTCAGCGCTTGCTCGGAGGCGTGTGAGCATCCGGTGGACGGCGGCCACGAGCGCAGGCAAGTCGTCGTCCACGGTTGCCTGGACGATCCCGGCAGCGGTGTCGAAGTAGCGGTGAGCGAGCTGATCCCGCATCCCGGCGACGTCACGCCACGGGATGCCTGGTTCAGCGGCCAGGAGCTCCGGATTGATGTCCTTGACCGCTTCGCCGATCTCGATGAGGCGGACGCGAACGGCATCGAAGATGAGACCGTCGTCGAGGCTGCCCCGCCGCAGGTGGGACGCGATCGCGTCGGCCGACGCCACGATGTCCGCGAGCCGCTCGTCGTCGCGTCGGCTCATAGGGGAATCGCTTCGGCGAGGACCTCGGCACGGATCCGTGGCTTGAGCGTCTCGGCTGGTACCACGTCAACCTCGACGGCCAGGAGTTCGCGCAGTTCGCGCTTCAGCCCAGCGAGAGCGACGACGCCGACCCCGGGGTCGAGATCCATCAAGAAGTCAACATCGCTGGCGGCGGTGTCGTCGCCTCGGGCGACGCTGCCGAACACTCGCACGTTGTGAGCGCCGCGCTTCATAGCTGCCTCGATGATGGCCTTGCGGCGACGCCGGAGCCGCCGCCCAAGCGGCGTGTCGGGTAGGCCGAGCTGGCGATCAGGAGCCGGAAGGATGTCGAATTCGAGCGTGTGCCCGGTCGCCTCGACGAGCCGAGCGAGCGTATGTACCCCGGGTTCTCGGCGGCCCGACTCGTAGGCACTGATCACCGACTGCGAGATCCCCGAGCGACGCGCGACATCGGTCTGCGACAAGCGCGCTCGCTTGCGAGCATCACGAAGCACCTCGCCCGCTCGGCTGGTCATGGACATATCCTATTGCGGATCGTCTATGAGAACAAGGCGTCCGGGTCTATCGCACTCGCCGTTCCGTCGATGCTGGTCCGCTTGCATGGGCGCTGCGCCACGACGCGCGGCTGGTCGACCCTTCGCGACCGCGTGCTCGACCGGCTCGGGATCGACCGGCGGCGGCTCGTGGCCACCAGTGGGGCGCACTTTGCGTGCACACGGCGGTGGGCTCACAGCTACACGGGCGGGCCATCGGCGGGCGGTCCACCCATGGGCTGGTGTGGCACTCACG
>JBBDQS010000048.1:0-78695 GCA_040905805.1 Egibacteraceae bacterium
CCCCCCCACACCCGGCACAGCAGAGAATCGCCCTCGCGGGCTCGGGCGATTCACGAGTCAGCCGGGTGTCGCTCATCAGGCCCGCCTCACCTCCACCGCTTGCTCCGACGCGTGCATCATAACCCGGGGCTCCACCGTGACCGCTTGCCGGTTCCGACGAGATGCCTGGTACGGGCGCTACCGCTGCGCGACGTGGGCGCCTGGGGGCTGAGCTCGGCCGCCGGCAGAATTCCCCCCCTGACACTGGTGTGGAGTTGTATGATGCTGCTCCTTGCAACGTCGCGGTGCCCACCACGGTGGCGTCCGCGGGCTCTGTTCCAAGGGACCGAGGTGTGCGGCGGGCAGGGTCGGGAGGCGAGCGAGCGACCGGGGCGGCTTGGCAGCGTGCCACCGCCGGTCCGGCGCTCGGGCGAGGGGTCGGAGCATGAAGCTGTCAGGTCGGGTCGCCCTGGTCACCGGGGCATCGCGTGGGATCGGGCGGGCCATCGCGTCGGCGCTCGCGGCGGAGGGTGCGGCGGTGGCGGTCAACTACCGCTCCCGTCAATCCGAGGCCGACGAGGTCGTGCGCGAGATCGAGGATGGCGGAGGCAAGGCGATCGCGGTCGGCGGCGACGTGGCCGACTACGAGGCGGCCGGCCGCATCGTCGAGGAGACCATCGGCGGGCTCGGCGGGTTGCACGTGCTCGTGAACAACGCGGGAATCGCTCGCGACGCGCTGATCTTCAACATGGAGCCCGAGGACTGGCTCGACGTCATGAAGGTCAACTTCGGCGGCGTGTTCAACTGCACGAAGGCCGTCATGTCCCACTTCATGGCGCAGCGAGACGGCGTCATCGTCAACATCTCCTCGGTCATGGGCGAACGCGGATGGACCGGCGAGTCGAACTACGCCGCCTCCAAAGCCGCGGTCAACGCTTTCACCCGGTGCGCCTCCCTCGAGCTCGCGCGCTTCGGCATCCGCGTGAACGCGGTCCTGCCCGGCTTCGCCCCCACGGACCTCGTCGCCGGCCTCGTCGAGCGTGACGGCGGCAAGGGCATCAAGAAGCAGCTGCCGATGCGCGCGCTCGGCAAGGTCGAGGAGATCGCCAACGTCGCGACCTTCCTCGCCGGACCCGACTCGAGCTACATGACCGGCACCCTGGTCCCCGTCGACGGTGGCGCACAGGCGGTGCTGGGCCTCGGCCGGCCGGACTAGGTTCCTCCGCAGGAGCTCCGCTACAGGAAAGGATCCGAGAAATGACGCAGTTGACGAAAGACAAGATCAGCAGCGAGGTGCAGACGGCCGTGGCCGAGGCGCTCGCCCTCGAGGACGACGAGGTGACACTGGACGCCACCCTGATGGACGAGCTCGGCGCCGAGTCGATCGACCTGCTCGACATCCTGTTCCGGCTCGAACGGTCCCTCGGTGTGAAGATCCAGGCCTCGGACCTGGCCGACCACCTCCAGGGCGGCATCCCCGACGAGGAGTTCTCCGACGAGAACGAGATCATCAACGATCGCGGTCTGGCCCAGCTGAAGACCGCCATGCCGCAGATCGACACCGACGAGCTGTCGGGCAACCTCAAGGCCGAGGACGTCATCAACCTGTTCACGGTCCAGAACCTGGTGGACATGGTCGCGGCCCGTGCCGAAACCTCCGCCGGCTGAGGGCGAGCAGGCCAGTCCGACCATTCGGGTCGGCATCGACATCGTCAGCATCGGTCGGGTCGAGCGCTTGCTGAGCGAGCAGCCCGCCGTCACGCAACGGGTGTTCACCGATCGCGAGCTCGAAGGCCTCGGCGGTCGTCGGCGGGTCCAACGGTTGGCCGGGCGCTTCGCCGCGAAGGAGGCGGTGCTGAAGGCCTTCGGCACCGGCCTCGGCCCGAGGATGAACTGGACCGACGTGGAGATCACGAGCGAACCGGGTGGCCGACCCAGGGTGCGCCTGGGCGGGGCGGTGGCGGCGGCGGCACGACGCGGCGGGCTCGCGTCCGTGGACGTCTCCGTGGCGCACACCGGCGATCTCGCCGTCGCCCACGCCATCGCGGTCTACCCGCGCTGAATCGGGAGGCAAGAGGATGCGCTTTCATCTCATCGACCGGATCGACAGCTACGAGCCGTCGACCGTCGTGCGGGCACGCAAGGTGACGTCGGTGAGCGAGTCGTACTGGGAGGACTCGCCGGCGGGCCCGATCATGCCCCCGCCGCTCGTGCTCGAGGCGCTGTGCCAGGCGGGGACCTGGCTGATCATGATCTCCACCGACACGCGCAAGCGCGCCGCGTTGCTCTCCGTCGCGTCGGTGTCCTTCCTCGCCGACGTGGAACCCGGAGATGTGATCGACCTCGTCGGCACGGTCGAGTCCATGACCGACGAGATGGCGGTTCTCTCGGGGACGGCCACCGTCGGGGACACCGCGGTGATGGAGGCCCGCGACATCATGTGCGCGCTGATCGACGCCGAGGACCTCCAGGGCATCGAGGACACCAACCGCCTGCGCGACACGCTCCTGCGCGACGTGGTGGCGACATGAAGCGGGTGGCGATCACCGGGATCGGTGCGGTCACGCCGCTCGGCAACGACGCCAAGACGACCTGGGCGGGGCTGATCGAGGGTCGCAGCGGCGTCACCCGGATCAGCACGTTCGACCCCGAGGGCTTCCCCGTGCGCATCGCCGGGACCGTGACCGACTTCGAGCTGGACCCGAGCTACGCCGACGAGAGCATGCGACGCCACCTGTCCCGCTCGGCGTCGTTCGGCCTGGCGGCCGCCGCCGAGGCGCTCGACTCCGCCGGGCTCGCCGACGCCTACCCGCCCGCGAGCCGCGGCGTGTCGGTCGCCAGCAGCGTGGGCCGACCGGAGCTGCAAGAGGTCAGCGACATCCTCGAGGAGTACGCCCGCACCGAGGGACGGCGGGTCCCGAGACAGTCGCCGTCCAGCGTCTTGCTGCGCGACCAGAACGTGGGCGCCCTGGCCATCAGCCGCTACGGTGACTGCCAGGGTCCGATGGTGAACATCAGCACGGCCTGCGCCGGCGCGGTGCACGCGATCGGCGAGGGCTTCCGCCTGGTCCAGGAGGGCGACGCGAGCATGGTCGTCACCGGTGGGTACGACGCCCTGACGACGTGGATGGACGTGTTGGGCTTCGCCCTCCTGGGGGCCCTGACGACCGAGTATGAGGACGAGCCGGAGCGCGCGTCACGGCCCTTCAGCGCCGACCGGGCCGGCTTCGTGATCGGCGAGGGGTCCGTCATGGTCGTGCTCGAGGACCTCGACGGCGCCCGCGGGCGGGGCGCACCCATCCTCGCCGAGCTCGCCGGATACGGCAGCAGCATGAACGCCTACCGGATCACCGACGCGCCGTCGGACGGCAAGGGACCGGACGCCGCCATGGCCGCGGCCCTGCGGGAGTCGGGTCTCGACGCCACCGACATCCACTACATCGCCGGTCACGGCACGGGAACCGCGGGCAACGACCTCTGCGAGACCGTCGCGATCAAGACGGTCTTCGGGCCGCACGCGTACGACCTGGCGATCAGCTCCACGAAGTCGATGGCGGGCCACCTCACGTCTGGGGCCGGCGGTCTCGGGCTCCTGGCGACGATGGGCGCGGTGCGCGAACACGTCGTCCCCCCGACGATCAACCTGGAGACGCCCGACCCGAAGCTGGACCTCGACTACGTCCCGAACACGGCCAGGCCGATGCGCGTCGACGCGGCGCTCGTCAACGCCTTCGCCTTCGGCGGCACCAACGCGGCGCTGGTCGTCCGCCGGTCCGACCCCGACGACGTGGAAGGTTGAGTCCCGTGCCTGCGCCCCTGGTCGTCCTCGACCGCGTCCTGAGCCTCGAGCGCGGGAAGCGCGGCAGCGCCATCCGCAACGTGCCGAACAGCCTGATTATCTTCGACACCCATTTCCCCCGCTTCCCGGTCCTGCCCGGCGTGCTGATTCTCGGCAGCATGGGCCTGCTCGCCGCGAAGGTGCTCGACGAGGGGGACGGGTGGTGGCGTCTCGCCCAGGCCGAGCGCGTGCGCTTCCGCCACTTCGTGCAACCCGGTGACCAGCTCGCCCTGTCCATCGAGGTCAAGGACGCCACGGCGTCCACGGCGACCTGCACGGCGACCGCCAGCGTCGACGGCAAACCCGTCACGACGGTCGGCCGGCTGCGGATGGCCCGGGCGGAGCACGCCGAAGGGGGTGCTCGGTGAGAGACGTCGTCGTCACGGGCGTCGGCGTGCTCACCGCCCTCGGCGTCGGCGCGGAGGCGACGTGGAGCGGTCTCGTGGAGGGGCGCAGCGGGATCGGGCCGCTCGAAGGGTTCGACGCGTCGACCCTGCACACGCGCATCGGTGCCGAGATTTCCGACTTCGACCCCACGGCGTTCGCCGAGCGGCGTTCGCTGCGGCTCATGACCCGCAACGAGCAGTTCGCCACCGCCGCCGCCAAGCTCGCCGTCGCGGACGCGGGGGCCGACCTGACCACCATCGACCCCTTGCGCACGGCGGCCTTCCTCGGTGGCAACAAGGAGATCTCCAACCCGATGAAGGTCGCCGACGCGATCCTCGCCTCACGCGGCCCCGACGGCGTGGCGACGATGGCCCGGCTGGCAACCGACGGTGTCAAGCAGTTCCACCCGTTGTTCTACGTCGAGGGCCTGCAGGCAGGGGCGCTGTTCTACGTCTCGGAGGCGTTCGGGATGAAGGGCGCCAACGCCTACTTCCACGGCACCGCGGACTCGGGGATGACCGCGATCGGGCGGGCCTTCCGCGCCGTCCGCCGCGGCGAGGCGGACGTCGCCGTCGCCGGGGGGTTCGACGAAGCGGTCTCCTGGTGGTCGATGGCCAAGATGGACGGGCTCGGGGTGCTTTCCACCCGCAACGACCTCGGCGCCGAGGCCTTCCGGCCCTACGACCGCGACCGCAGCGGCTCGGTGCTCGGCGAGGGAGCGGCCGTCGTCGTGCTGGAGACCGCCGAGCAGGCCAAGGCCCGCGACGCCAACGTGTACGCCAAGGTCGTGGGCTTCGGCGGGGGCAACGACGCGGAAGGCCTGCTGACCCCCAATCCCGAAGGCCGTGGTCTGGTCAACGCGGTCCGTGCCGCCCTGCGCGACGCCGGCGACGACCTCGGCGCGATCGACTACGTGGCCACGCACGGGGCCGCGACCCGGCTGGGCGACCCGAGCGAGACGCTCGCCCTGCGCACGGCCCTCGGTGCGGCCGCAGACGACGTGATGGCGAGCAGCATCAAGCCGGCCACCGGCCACCTCGTCGCGGCGGCCGGCGCACTCAACGTCGCCGTGGCGGCGCTGGCGGTCCGCCACGGTGTGGTGCCGCCGACGCTCAACCTCACGGACCCGGACCGCCACTGCGACCTCGACTGGGTCCCCGGGTCGGCGCGCGAGACCCCGGTCAACGGCGCCCTCGCGCTCGCGCGCGGCCTCGAGGGCCAGAACGTCGCGCTCGCCTTGCGGGCGGTGTGACAACCACAGACAGGAGGAGATCCGATGGCGACAGAGACTTCCCACCCGGTTCGGGTGATGGTCGCGGGCCTCGGGGCCGTCACGTCCCAGGGCGCGACGCAGGCGTCGTTCTGGGATGGGGTCAAGAACGGGCGGGTGGCGATCCGTCCCGTCAACCACCTGCCCATGGACGGCTACCGTACGCGGATCGCGGGCGAGGTCGCCGAGGTCCCCACGCCCAAGCACGACTACCTCAGGCCGGGTGGCTTCTCCGACCGTGCCTACGACTTCGCGCTCACCGCGGCCGAGGAGGCATTCGACGCCGCGGGCATCGACTTCGACGCCGTTGCCCCTGAGCGCTGGGGGGTGGTCGTCGGCACCTGCAACGCGGGGCTCCTGAGCGGCGCCCACTGGTTCCGCCAGCGCATGAACAACCGGGAACCCGACCCGAGGCTCGTGCTGCTCGTGCCGCCGCAAGCCATCGCCGAGGCGATCGCCGGGGCGTACGGGTTGCGGGGCCCCGTCCTGTCGGTGGACACCGCCTGCGCCGCCGGGGCGAACGCCATCGGCTACGGCGCCGAGCTCATCCGCCGCGGTCAGGCCGACGCCGTCGTGACCGGGGGCACCGACGGACTCTCAGACGTCCTCCTGGCCGGGTTCAACTCGCTCGAGTCGCTCTCGCCCGAGCCGGCCGCGCCGTACTCGAAGGACCGCCAGGGCCTGTCACTCGGTGAGGGCAGCGGCATGCTGGTGCTCGTCCGCGACGACATCGCCGAGCGGCTCGGCGCCCCCATGCTGGCTGAGGTCGCGGGCTACAGCCTGTCGGCGGACGGCTACCACGCGACGGCACCGCATCCGGAGGGCTTCGGGGCGGCACGGGCCATCCAGGGCGCGCTGCGCGCCGCGGGCGTCTCCACGGCCGACGTGGACTACGTGAACAGCCACGGCACCGGTACGTCGAAGAACGACCCTGCGGAGACCAGGGCGACCAAGGTGGGGCTCGGCGAGGAGGACGCCCGGCGGGTCGCGGTGAGCAGCACCAAGTCCATGGTCGGGCACCTCCTCGGCGCCGCGGGGGCGGTGGAGGGCATCGTGACGGTCCGGGCGATCGAGGAGCAGCTCGCCCCGCCGACCGCCAACTTCACCGAGGCGGACCCGGACTGCGACCTCGACTACGTGCCGAACGTGAACCGGGCCATGACCATCGACGTGGCGGTGTCGAACAACTTCGCCTTCGGCGGCGCCAACTGCTCCGTCGTGTTCAGAGCGCCCGGGGCCGCCGTTGCCGCCCACGCCGTCCCGCCGCCTGATCGGGTGGTGGTGACCGGGATCGGGGCCCTGACTGCGGCCGGGACGACGCTCGAGGCGCTGTACGAGGCGGCGGCCGGCGGCCGTGACCTCACCGTGTCCGAGGACGGCGTCCCACTCGGCCGGGTCGACGTGCGGCCGGGTGACTTCCTCACCCCCCGCGAGCGCAAGCGCGTCGATCGGCTCGGGGTCTTCTCGATCATCGCCGCCCGCTCGGCCCTCACCGACGCGGGCATCGAGATCGAGGAGGGCAACCGCGAGCGTGTCGGTGTGATCCTCGGCACCGGTGTCGGCCCGATGGAGTCGATGGAGGACTTCTCCGCTCCGCTGTTCGCCGAGGGGCCGCGAGCGGCCAACCCCGCGATCTTCCCCAACACCGTGTACAACGCCGCGGCGGGACAGGTCGCCATCAAGGTCGGGGTGGTGGGTCCGACGACCACCGTCACGGCCGGCCATGCGGCAGGCTCGTCCTCGCTTGTCTGTGCCTACGACCTCGCGGCCGCAGACCATGCGGACGTGCTGATCGCGCTCGGGGCAGATGCGCTGACCGACACGGTCATCGCCGCCTACCGGGGGCTCGGGGTGCTGGGCGACGGCAGCGGGAAGGGCTTCCCGCTGGCGGAGGCCGGCGTGGCGCTGGTGTGCGAGCGCCATGGCGCCGCGGCGGCCCGGGGACACATCCCCTACGGGGAGATCCTCGGCTACGGGATCGCCTCCGACGGTCTCGGCATCGGACGGTGGGACCCTGAGGGAAACGGCATGGAGCGGGCGATGCGCCTGGCGTTGGAGCAGGCCGGGCTGGAGGCCGACCGGATCGAGGCGGTGTACGCGAGCGCCGCCGGGTTGGCGGAGGCCGACGAGCCGGAGGCCGGCGCCATCCGGCGGGTGTTCGGCGACGGGGCCGAGGTCGTCGAGGTCAAGCGGCGGCTCGGGGAGCCGATGGGCGCCGGCGGCAGCCTGTGCGCGGCTCTGGCCCTGGAGGCGTTCCGGCGCGGGGACCGTGTGAATCCCGTCGTGGTCAACTCGAGCTCGCTCGGCGGCACGCACTTCGCGGTGGTGCTCGGCCCCGCCGGTGGATAGACCTCGGCGGTGACGACCACGGATCCCACCGCAGACACCTACGACGTCATCGTCGTGGGCGCGGGGCTCGGCGGGCTGTCGGCCGCCGCGCTCCTGGCCAAGGCCGGGCAGCACGTGCTCGTCGTCGAGCGCCAGGACGGGCCGGGTGGGTACGCGCATACGTTCCGCCGCGACGGGCGGGTCTTCGACCCGGCCATCCACGTCCTCGTGGAGGGCAAGGAGGGACGCAGCGTCGACCTGCTGCTGCGCCACCTCGAGGTGCGGGAGCGCTGCGACCTCGTCCGTCTTCCCGACCTCTACCGGACGGCCTTCCCGGACTTCGAGCTGACGGTCCCCTCCGGTCACGACGCGATCATCGACGCGCACGTCAGCCGCTTCCCCCACGAGGCGGATGGGATCCGGGCGCTCTACGATCTGCACGCCCGCTTCTTCCAGGACGCCACGCACCTGGCCATGCAGGTCTCCCTGCGCAATCTCGACGACATGGTCCGGGACTTCCCGACGTTCTTCCGTTACCGCAACGCCACCGTCGCCGACGTCCTCGACGAGTGCCTGCAGGATCCCCGCGCCAAGGCGGTGTGCTCGGCGATGTGGCCGTACCTGGGGCTGCCGCCGTCACGCCTGTCGTTCTTCGTCTTCTCCCAGGTCACCAGCGTGGTGGTCGACGGGGGCTCCTACTACAGCCGCGGTAGCTTCCAGCGCGTGGCGGACGCGCTCGTCGAGGCACTCGCCCGCGACGGCGGGGAGCTCGCCGTCGGCACCGAGGTGACCAGCATCGTCGTGGAGGGGGGCCAGGCGCGCGGTGTGCGGCTGGCTGACGGCCGGCAGCTGCGTGCCCCCGTCGTCATCTCCAACGCCGACGCACGGCTCACGTTCGAGCAGCTGGTCGGTCCCGAGCACCTGCCGGCGCGGTTCGTCAGGCGTCTCCAGCGCTTCGAGCCCGCCCTGTCGGCCTACGTGCTCTACGCCGCCACCGACATGGACCTGGCCGCCGCCGGCGCGGTGCACGAGACCTTCGTCTACCGCCACTGGGACCACGACGACACCTACCGCGACATCCTTGCCGGCGAGCCGGGTGGGATGTGGGTGAACGTCCCCACGATCGTGGACCCCTCCCTGGCGCCGCCCGGCGAGCACCTGCTCATCCTCACCGCCCTCGCCCCCTACGAGCTCGAGCGTCCCTGGGACCAGGAGAAGGATCGCTTCAGCGAGTCGGTGATGGCCGATCTCGACCGTCTCTACCCGGGGGTCTGCGGGCACATCACCTTCGCCGAGTCCGCGACGCCGGAGACGCTCCAGCGGCGCACCCTGAACCACCGCGGCGCAATCTACGGCTGGGCGGTGACGCCCCAGCAGGTGGGCAGCAAGCGCCTCCACCACGACACCCCCATCGACGGGCTCTACCTGTCGGGGCACTGGACCGAGGAGGGTCCGAGCTCCTTCCGCGTCCTGCTGTCGGGGGTCATGACAGCCCGGATGGTGGCGGCACACCGGGGGCTTGCCCACGACGCGGTCCCGACCTTCCGTCCCACCGACCTCCCCGACCTGGTCGGGTAGGAAGGAGCGCCCAACGTGACCACCGCCGACGAGCACAAGCAGATCGTCCTGCGCTACATCGAGGAGGTCTGGAACAAGAACGACCCCTCGAGGTTCGACGAGTTCGTCGCCCCCGACGCGGTCTTCCACGACCTCGTCCGGGAGGGCAGCTTCCCGCCCGGCAGGGCCGCCGCGCAGGAGAACATGCGCCGGTTCCAGAAGGCATTCGGGCCGGACATGACGATGGAGATCCACGACGTCATCGCGGAGGGCGACCGGGTCGTGTTCCGCTTCACGTCCGACGCCGTGCACCGCGGTGAGTTCCAGGGATTCCCCCCGACCTACCGTTCGGGGACGGTGAACGGCCTCGTCGTCGTGCGCATGGAGGACGGGCGCATCGCCGAGGGCTGGGCGGAGCTCGACCAGATGGGCGTGGCGCGCCAGCTCGGTCTCATGCCCGGGCGGATGCCCCGTCCGCTGGCCCGGGCCATGGTGGCCGGTATCCGCCTCCGCGACCGGCTGGCCCGGCGCCGCTCGTCGGGGGACCGACCCGAGGCGACCCGGTAGCGACGTCAACCGAATCGAGTCGCGGGAGCAGCCATGCCCAGCGCAGCGGACCGTGTCAGGAACGTCTTTCCCTCGCTCATCCTGCGCTCGCCCCTGCACCCGATCATGAGCGGTCGCTATGCGATCATCGAGTTCACCGGCCGCAAGAGCGGTCGCCGCTACGCCACGCCGATCGCCTACGTCCGCGACGGCGACCGTGTCCTGCTGTCGACCGACTCGCCGTGGTGGCGCAACGTGGCCGGGGGTGCCCCGGTGCGCCTGCGCTTGCGGGGTCGCACCGTCGCGGGCACGGCGACGGCGATCACCGACCCCGAGGAGGCCGCGGCCATCATCCGCCGACTGCTCGACGCGATCCCCTCCTATGCCAAACCGGCGCATCTGGCCCGGGAGGGCGGGCGGGTGAGCGACGCGGAGGTCGCGCGCGGCGTGGCCGCGGGCCGGGTCGGCATCGAGGTCGTCCTCGAGGGGTCGCGGTGATGCTCGTCGAGATCGCACTGGTGGCGACGATCGTGCTCGTCGGGGTGGTGGCCGGCAACGAGATCGGGACGCTCGTGGTCATCCACCCCGCCCTGGACCGGGTTCCCTACGCGTCCGGGCGGCCCGCCGCCCAAGCGGTCGTCGCGCGCTTCGGGCGGGTCATGCCCGTGCTGATGCCGATCACGATCGCCGTGACGTTCGTCACGGCGTTGGTCCTCGACGGCACCCCATCCGTGCTGCTGCTCCTCGCCGGCGCGGCGCTGGTCGCGATGCTCATCGTGACCTTCGCCGGTCTCATGCCGCTCAACACCAGCCAGCTCGGGGCTGATGAGACCACGCCGGCGGACGAGTGGTACGGCTGGCGTGCACGGTGGCTGCGGCTGCACGCCGTGCGGGTCGTCTGCGACCTGGCCGCGCTCGTCCTGGTCGCGGTGGCCGCCGTCGTCCGCTGACGGTGCCGGCGGGTTAGACTCCAAGGCGCGAGAAGGGCGGTCGGCGTCGGGTGCCGGCGGGAGGGGGCTCCATGGCAGGGACCAGGGTGCTCGTCGTCGGCGGCGGCCTCGGCGGTGTGGTCGCTGTCATCGCCCTCCGGCAGGCAGGGCTGGACGCCGTCGTGTTCGAAGCTGCCCGGTCGGTCGAGGACGTGCTGCGCCTGGCAGCCGAGTGCACGGGCTTCGAGGAAGACCGCAAGGGTGTCACGGACATGGAGGCAGTGCCGGGCGCTCGTCCGGAAAGGGGTGGTGAGGTGACATGACAACCAGCGCAAAGCGCGTGCTGATCATCGGCGGCGGCATCGGCGGGACCGCGGCAGGGGTGGCGCTGCGGCAGGCCGGGCTCGACGCGCAGGTGTTCGAACGGTCCCCTGATCTTGCCCGGACCCATGTCGGCGGTTGCTACGTCCTGTGGTTCGCGGGCGTGATGTCGTTGTCCCAGCTCGGTCTCGCGGACAAGGTCCATGCGCGCGGGCACCCGGTCACGCGCTTCGAGATGTGCGGCGCGAACGCCCGCGTGCTGAGCGCCGCCGACGTCGGCGAGCACGGACAGTCGCTCGGGGTGATGCCGGTGGCGGTCCGCCGGGCCGACCTCCTCGGTGTGCTCACCGACGCGCTCGACAAGGACGCGCTGCACCTCGGCGCGACCTTCCGGGATGTGGTGCAGGACTCGGTCACGGTGACCGCCACGTTCACCGACGGACGCCGGGAGAGCGGCGACGTCCTCGTCGGCTCCGACGGGCTCGACTCGTCCGTGCGCGCCCACCTGCACGGTCTCGAGCCGGCCCGACATCCCGGGTACGCCCACTGGTCGGCGATCGCGGACGGCGACGGCGGCGCGCCTCCAGGGGTGTTCCGCGTCCTGCACGGCGACGGCGCCCGGTTCGCGTTCTTCCACATCGGTGACGGGCGGGTGTGCTGGTGGTGCGTCCGCAACGCCCCGCCGGGACCGGCAGGTGACCGCTACGGCGACTACGACGAGCTGACCTCGTTCTTCCGCGGGTGGGACCCGACAGCCGCCGCGCTCCTGGCGGCGACCCCCCCGAAGGCCATCCACCGGCGTGACACGCTCGACCGGCCGCCGCTGCGCCGCTGGGGTCGCGGCAGGGTCACGTTGCTCGGCGACGCCGCGCACGCCATGACCTTCGACCTCGGCCAGGGCGCCGGCACGTCCCTGACGGACGCGGTCACCCTGGCCGCCCACCTGTCCGACAAGCCCGTGCTCGCCGGGCTGCGCACCTACGAGGACCTGCGGCGCTGGGTCACCACACCGCTGGTGCGGATGTCGCGGCTGGTCGGCGCCGCCTCCTCGTGGGACTGGCCGTTGGGCCCCAAGCTGAACGAGGCCTTCGTGGCCGCAGGCCGGCGGGGAGGGACGGTCGGGGCCCTGAAGCGCGACCTGCGGGGGCACCCGGCGATGCTGACCGAACGAGGAGGCGAACGTGCCGACACCTGAGGAGAACAAGGCGGTCATCCGCCGCTACCTCGAAGAGGCCTGGAACCGGGGCGACTGGACGGTCGCGGAGGAGGTCGTCGCCGAGGACGCGGTCTTCCACGACCAGGTCCGGGAGGGCGAGCTGCCACCCGGCCGGGAGGGCGTGCGCGTCGCCATGGAGCGGGTCCGCACCGGGATGCCCGACATGACCATGGACATCCACGAGGTCGTCGCCGAAGGCGACATGGTCGTCGTGCGTTGGAGCGCGACGGCAACCCAGGCGGGGCCCTTCAACGGCATCCCGCCGACCGACCGTGTCGCCACGCTGCACGCCATCAGCATGGTCCGCATGAAGGACGGACGCATCGTGGAGGGCTGGCAGGAGGCGGACAGGATGGGGCTGGCCCAACAGCTCGGGCTCATGCCCAAGGGGCAGATGCCCCGCCCGGTGGCCGGTGCGCTGGCCTTCGGGATCCGCTGCAAGGACCGCCTGGCCCGGCGGCGCCGGCGCTAGCTCATGCGGGGGTGGCGGCGGTCCAGTCGACGACGACGCCTGCGTAGATCCACTTGGTCGCCTCCACACCGATGAGCACCACCCGCTGTTCGGGTTGGATCATGCCCCTGCGCCACGCGTGGTCGAGGAACAGCGGCACCGCCGCGGAGCCGCAAGCCCCGGTCATGGCGAGGTTGTCGAAGATCTTGCCCTCCATCGCCTTCCACTCGTCGGTCAGCAGACCGTGCTCGGCAAGCGAGTCGAGCATCCACCCGACGTTGCCCTCGGGGATCAGGCACCAGTCGACGCTCTCGGCGGCGATGCCGCTGCGGCCGAGGGTGTCCGCGAGCGAATCCACCACCATCTGCGGGGTGAAGTCGCCGGCGCCGACCACGTCGACCTGGAGGTCGACCAGGCGCTTCCTGCTCAGCTGCTCGTGGATCGGCGCGTGCGTGCCGCCACCGATCGAGTGGATCCCCGCCTTCCTGGTGCCACCGATGGCGCACTGCGCCGAGCCGATGATCCCGCCCTGGTCGCTGTCGGTGGCCTGTAGCACGAAGGCTCCGGCCCCGTCCCCGAACATGTACAGGGGCAGCCGGTCACGCATGCGGATCTTGTTCGGGTCCTTGCCCACGAACACCGGAGCCATGACCGGCGAGATCGCCTCGCTGCCCACGACGAGGGCGAACTCGTGGTCACCGCGCTCCAGCATCATCCGCGCGATGTCGAGCCCCTGGACACCGCCCGCGCCCCCGGACCGCAGCTCCATGGTGGCGCAGCGCTCGAGACCGAGCCGCTCCTGCAGCAGGTTCACACACGCGGGCAGGTGGTACTCGGGGGTCCCGGTGGACTGGATCATCAGGCCGAGCTGACCCGCTTCGACCCCGGCGGTCTCCAAGGCCCTGACCGTCGCCTTGTAGGCCATGTCGGTGTTGCTCTCGTGGTGCTCGCCGGTCTCGGGGTCGATCATCCAGTACCGCTGCTGGATCGAGATGCCCTCCTGCACGTCGGGGGAGAGCGACCCGACCAACCGCTCGATCTGGTCGTTGTCGATCGGGTCACCGGGCTGGTAACCCCCCGTGCCGATGATGTGCACCCTGCCCATGCTGCCCGCTTTCGCTCAAAGGCCCGGCGGCCATGTTCCCCCTCCGCCTCATGAGGGTCAAGGCCCATCCGTTCCGTCGCAGCCCGTAGACGGGCGTCGCGGCCGGGTGTAGGTTCCGGTGGTTGGGGCCGGGGGACTGTCGCACGGTGATGGGCGGCCCTGGGGCGAGGGAAAGGTGGGGCACATGGCTGTGCAACAGGCGCCAGACTTCACGATCGGCCACCTCGAAGGTCATACGGTGAGCCTGAGCGACCACCCGGGGAAGAAGGTGGTGATGTTCGCGGCGCGCAACAGCGCTGACCAGGCGAAGCAGGCGACCCAGGCGATCCGCCAGCGCTACGACGCCGAGGAGTTGCCGGTCCTGCTGATCGTCGACGTCAGCAGCCTCCCGCGGGTGATGCATCGTGTCGCCAAGTCGCAGCTGAAGAAGGGCTACGCCGAGGCCGTCGAGATGGCGAAGGCCGACTACGCGCAGCAGGGGAAGGCCTTTCCCGCGGATGCGTCCAAGGTCGTGGTCATGCTGCCGGACTACGACGGCTCGGTCACGGCCGGCTTCGACGTGGGCGACGTCGACAAGGCGGCGGTCGCGGTGCTCGTGGACGAGGGCGGCAAGGTGCTGGGCAGCGCGTCAGGCCCCGGGGCCGGCGAGCAGATCCTTCAGCTGCTCGGCTGACCGCCGGTCGCCGTCGACCGAGGTTGTCCCGGTCGCCGTCGACCGGCAGTCCGGGCTCTGGTACCTCCGGCGGACGGGGAGGAGGAAGACATGCCATCGGGGGGGAGTGGTGGGGCGGCCGAGGACTCGGCGCGTCTGGTGGATGTGGCCGACGAGGTCGCCGATGTGGTCGTGTTGGGTGGTGGGCTGGCGGGTTTGAGCCTTGCGTTGCAGCTGCGGCGGGCTGCGCCTGGGCTGTCGGTGGTGGTCGCCGAGCGTCGGGCGTATCGGCCGAGGTCGGCGGCGTTCAAGGTCGGTGAGTCGACGTCGGAGGTCGGGGCGCACTACTTCGCGAACGTGTTGGGCTTGGGTGAGTATCTGCGGGAGGCGCAGGTCCGCAAGAACGGGTTGCGCTTCTTCTTCTCTGCGGGGGGCAACCTGGACATCGCCGAGCGTGTCGAGTTCAGCACGCCGTTGCACCCGCAGATTGCGACCTACCAGCTTGACCGGGGCCTGTTGGAGAACACGTTGTGGGACCGCAACCGGGCGGAAGGCAGCGTGGTGCTGCGCGGTTGCCGGGTCGAGGACGTCGAGCTCTCGGCCGACGGGCATCGGGTCAGCCTGCTGCAGGGCGCGCCGCTTCGCGACCAACCATCTGGCCGGGCAGGGGTACTGGGTGTGGTTGATCCAGCTGGCGTCGGGGCCGATCAGCATCGGGGTGTGCGCGGACCCGCGGTTCCACCCGTTCGGGCGGATCGCGTCGCTGGAGGCGTTCGTGGACTGGTTGGGTGAGCACGAGCCGCAGTTGGCCGCGACGCTGGACAGCCGCCGCGACGAGGTCATGGATTTCCTCACGGTCGAGGACGTCGCGTACGGCACCGGTCAGATGTACTCGCCCGACCGGTGGTGTCTGACCGGTGAGGCGGGGTTACCTGAACCCTGAACCTCTACGCCGACCAGTACGCCCTCTACGGCAACACCCAGGTCATGGTCGCCAAGCTGACCTTCGACACGCTGCTGTACTGGTCGGTGATGTGCCAGTACTTCCTTCACGACAAGTGGGACGACCTCGAGTGGCTCCCCGCCAACATCCCCGAGGTCGACGTCGCCGCGCTGATGGCACGCGTCCAACGGTTCTTCCGGGAGTGGCACGAGCTGGAGCCGCGTCGCTGGCGGGACGCGCTCGTCCCCGTGGCCGACTTCCTGCCGTTGCACGACCGGCAGGTCGACATGGCCACGCCGCTGGACGACGACGATGCGCTGGCGGGTCGCCTCGCCGAGGGCTTCGACGTGGTGCTGTGCCTGGTGGTGGCGCTCTTCCACAAGGCGCTGGAGCTGTTGCCCGACCAGCACATCGACCCGGACACGCGCATTCAGCCGCTGGCCGTGGGCCTCGATCCCGGCGCGTGGGAGGCCGACGGACTGTTCGACGACGGCGGCATCTCGCTGGCCGAGGCACTGGAGCGCCTCCCCGGCATCGAGGCGATCTGGCTCGACCGCTACGCCAAACCCGTCGAGGACGAGGGGTGATCATCGCTCAGCCCTCGACGGCGGCGTCGAGGTGGTTGAGTGCGAAGAACTCGTCGGTGACGAACAGTGCCTCCCGGATCTGCTCCCTCGTGCTGCGGCTGTGCAGGGCCGTCAGCTCCGCCCGCCCGTCGGGATAGCGCATGATCGCCTTCACGGTCGACGCGTCGACCCGCAGCTCGTTCCAGGACGGGGGCACGAGACCGCGGAGCCGCGCCGTCGCCGCAGTCGAGCAGTTGGCCACCAGCGTCCCCCCGAGCGACCAGAAGAAGGGGACGTGGCGGTGGCCGGTGAGGACGATGTCCACCTCGAGGTCGCTGATCAGGGTGAGCACGTCCCCGGCGTCGTTGACGACGCTCATCTCACGACCCGAGCCGGGGATGGGCAGGACGTGATGGTGCAGGAGCAGGATCTTGAGATCGTCGGGCCGGTCGAACTGCTCGCGGATCCACACGTACCACTCACGGCCGATATGGCCCTCCTCGAGGTCAGGTTGCGAGGAGTCGAGCCCCACCACGGTGATGCCGGACAGGCGGAGGCGCTCGCTCCGCAGCGGTTCGAGCTCCAGCCGCCGGCGCAGGAAGCGGCCACCGAAGTGGCGGAGGAAGTGGACGTAGCCGACGTTGCGTGAATCGTGGTTGCCCGGGACCACCACCGTGGGGGCCGTCAGCTGTGCCAGCCAGGAGACCGCCTCCTCGTACTCCCATGCGTAGCCGCTGGCCGTGAGGTCGCCGGCGACGAGCACGACGTCGGGTTCACTGCTGTTGACCTGGGCGACGACGTCGGCCAGCAGCCGGGGGCGGAACGTCGGCTCGCCGCAGTGGATGCTGCCCAGGTGGGCGATCCGCACCGGCTCGATCATTGTGGGCTCCTCTCCCGCACCCGGCGTCAGGCGACCGGATTGGACACGCGGAACGCCTCCGTGAGGTAGAACGCCTCGCGGATCAGCTCCCGGGTGGTGCGGCTGCGGATCACCGACAGGCTGCGATGCCCGGTCTCGTAGTGCATGAACACCTTGATCGTCGACGCGTCCACCTGGATCTCGTTCCACGACGGTGGGGTCAGCCCGCGCAGCCGGCGGGTCGCCGCCGTCCCGGAGTTGCACACCAGGAGCCCGTTGAGCGCCCAGAAGAACGGGACGTGCTTGTGGCCGGACAGGACGAGGTCGACGCCGAGGTCCGTGAGCAGCTCCAGCAGCTCGCCGGCATCGGCGATCGTGTTGCGCTCACGCCCGGTGCCGGGGATCGACACCAGATGGTGGTGCAGGACGAACACCTTGAGGTCGTCGGCGTGATGGAACTGGTCGCGTATCCAGTCGTAATGCGGGGCGCCGACCTCTCCCTGGTTGACGTCGGCCTGGGACGAGTCCACGGCGACGACCGTGAGGCCGCCGGCCCGGATGCGCTCCGCTCGCTCCGGCGACAGCGGCAGCCGCAGGGCGCTGAACCGCGCGCCGAAGTGCCGTTCGAAGTGCACGTTGCCGAGGTTGCGCGCGTCGTGGTTGCCGGGCACGACGACGACCGGCGCCTCCAAGCGACCGATCCATCCGGCGGCCTCCGCGAACTCCTCGCCGTAGCCGGCGGCCGTGAGGTCACCCACCACGGCGACGGCGTCTGGGCGCAGGGCGTTGATCCGCTCCACGGCCTGCTCCAACAGGGAGGCTTCGAACGTCGGGGTGCCGCAGTGGATATCGCCAAGCTGAGCTATGCGCAGTGGATGGTCGGTCACTGCCATGTGGCCCTGCCCGCGCGCTCCGTCGGTGTGGGGCATGCACCCCGGATGATCCCGTATTCTCGCACCGAGAGGGAGGTGGAGGCCGTGGTGCGTCGTATCACGCACAGTCTGGTCAAGGCGCTCCGTCAGGTCCGGGAGTTCGCGGGGCTGTCGGATGCCGCTCTCCTCGAGGTCGTCGGGGCATCGGTGAACCTCTTCTTCCCGGCTGGTGCGGTGGTCTTCCGCAAGGGCGCCACATCCGATGGCCTGTACGTCGTCCTGTCCGGGCGGGTGATCGTCGCCGACGAGCCCGGTGGGCCGGAGGTTGCCCAGATCGGCCCGGGAGACTACTTCGGTGAGCAGTCCCTCCTCCTGGAGACCACGCGGTCGCACAGCGTCGCGGCTGTGCAGGACGCTGAGATCCTCGTGCTGCCGGCGAGCTCGTTCCAGCGGCTGCTCGAGGGCAACCCGGTCCTGGCGGGCCAGGTCGAGGACAAGCTCCGAGCCCGCCTTGCGGCCACGGACGGTCCGGGCAGCGCGGGACAGGGTCCTGCAGCCGGATGACCGCCGGTGGGGAGTCCTGCCCACGCCCTAGTCCCGCAGGTACCCGTACCGGCCCCGGTGGAAGATCAAGGGCCGGGGCGCATCCGCATCGGCGCCGATGGCGAGCACCTCACCGACGAAGATCTCATGGTCTCCGCCCGGATGCTGGTCCGCCACCCTGCAGTCCATGAACGCGGCCACCCCATCGATGACCGGCGAGCCTGTGACCACCTCGCGGTGGGGGATCCCGCGGAAGGCGGCGGTGCCCCTGGGGCGATCACGAGACGCGAAGTAGTTGGACAGGACCTCCTGCTCGGCGGTCAGGATGTTGACCGCGAACACCCCATTGCGCTCGAGAGCCTCGCTGCCCTGCGTGCCGCTGATGACGCACACGAGGATGAGGGGCGGGTCGAGGGACAGCGACGAGAAGGCATTGGCGGTCATCCCGTACGGCTCGTCCTGACCCTGCGTGGTGATGACCGTCACGCCGGTTGCGAAGGCCCCCATGACCGCCCGGAACTCCTTGACGCCGAAGGGCTCCACGGCCAGCTGCTGCAGCCTCTGCATCAGGCATCTGCCCCAGCGTGCGACGGCCCCCCGCCGAGCTCCCCGAGGCGGCGCTGGATGACGTCGTCGAGGTTTTGCGTGGTGGACAGCGACTGGGCGACCAGCGACCGGAATGCCTCCCGCGGCATCGCCAAGAGCGTCGTTGGGGCCACTGCCCGAACCGTGGCGGTGCGGGGGATGTCGCGCAGGATCGCCACCTCGCCGAAGAACTGCCCCGGCCCGAGGGTGGCCACCGTCTGTTGCGAACCGCCGTTCTCGCGGACGACCTCGACCTCGCCTTCGACGATGATGAAGAACTTGTCGGCCGGCCCCCCCTGCCGGACGATGACCTCCCCGGACTCCACCTGCACGGTCTGCAGCCGGGCCTGGAGGCCGGCGATCTCGGCCGGCGGCAGGTCCCGGAGGACGTTGAAGACCTCGGTGCGCTGGAACACCGACCCGAGACCCCTCGCGTTCTCCGGCGCCGCGCTCGTGTTGTCGATGAACTGCACCCGGGTGGGCGCGATGCGGAAGAACGCGATGTGGCTGTTCTCGGTCCCCGCCACCTCGGGGAACTTCACGCCGAACCGCTGCACGGCGTGCTCGATCTGCGCGGCGTCGAGGATCTGGCGGGCCTCGCCCTCGCCCTGGATGCCCTTGGTCTGCGTCCAGTCAGCGGTGTACTGGTCGACCGTGAAGGACACGGCCGGGTTCTGGTCGATGTGCTGGGCGGTGACGGAGTCCGGCCGGGTCCACACGTACAGCGTCAACCCGTCGCTCGCGTACAGCAGCGTCGCGGCGTGCGGCAGACCGCCCGACGATGCCGTGGCCAGGGTCAAGGTCTGCTGGGACTCCAGGTATGCCAGCGCCTTGGGCGAGACCTCGGGTGCGGCATCCTCCGGATCGGTCATGGCGTCCCCCTCCAGGAGCGTCGTGCTCGTACCCTATCGCAGCACCTCAGATGGCCGTACGGCGCCGCAGCACCAGCCAGGTGATGGCGGTGAAGGCCACGATGAAGGCACCCATGATGAGCCAGTTCTGCCAGATGGCGCGGGAGAAGCTGTCGCTGTACTGCAGCGCCAACGCCGCTCCCACGGGGTTCTGGGACTCCTCGAAGAGGTCGAGGAGGTTGGCTGCCCTGCCGAGAGCCTCGAACCCCCACCGCAGTGCGATGATATTGGAGAGCTCGCGACCGACGGTGTTCATCTCGGACACCGCGACGATCGCTCCCGACAGCAGCACCTGCGGCAGGATCCACGCCGACAGCAGGTCGGTCGCCACCTGCGACGTGGGCGCGATGGCCGACGTAAACAGCGAGAAGGCCAGTCCGACCAGGGCGATGACGAAGAGCGTGATCATCAGGGGGGCGTACACGTTCAAGCCCTCGTCGGGCAGGCGGTCGGTCACCCACATCATCGCCACCATGACCGTGACCGCCAGGGCGAGCACGGGCGCGAGGAACGTGGTCTTCGACAAGAGGTAGGGGAAGACGGCGAGATTCACCAGCCGCTCTCGTCGGAAGATGGCGAACTCCTTCACGATCTCCTGCACGCCGTACAGCAGGCCGAAGAGGAAGGCGGTCATCGACAGGAAGAAGAGCAGCTGGAACGCCGACGTGGGGTTGTTGGGCCCCGGTTCGAAGAGGTCCGTGCGGAACAGCGCGATCAGCAGGGCGGCGAAGATCACCGGCTGGGCGAAGAGCGGGATCATCCGGGGTGGGTTGCGCACGTACAGCTCGGCGGTGCGACGGCTCAGCACGGCGAACTGGCGGACCCACAAGCCCAAGCCGCGAGCGGGCCGCGCGATCGAGGCCCCCGCCGCGGCCTGCGCGGGCGTCGAATCGGCCGGTCGCTGTTGGTCGGCCTTCATCGCACGGTACTCGGGGGATTCCCGGAAGCGCGCCGCCCACTCCTCCGGCGTGCCCTCGTTCTCCAGCTTCACGTAGATCTCGTCGAAGACCTCCACGCCGAAGTACTCCAACGCCCGCTTGGGGGGACCGGCGAATGCCAGGTGGCCGCCGCCTGCGAGGAACACGATCTTGTCGCACAGGCCGACGTTGCTCGTCGCGTGCGTGGTGAGGAGCACGGTGCTGCCCGCTCGTGCCAGGTCGCGCATCAGCGTCATCATCGAGGCGTCGGTGGCGGGGTCCAGACCTGAAGTGGGCTCGTCGAGGTAGAAGACCCGGGGTCGGGTCAACAGCTCCACCCCGATGCTGGCCCGCTTGCGCTGCCCGCCGCTCAGCTTGTCGACGCGAAGACCGGCCTGCTCGGTCAGCGAGAGCTCTTCCAGAGCCCGGTCGACGGCTTTGCCCCGCTCCTCGGGCGTGGTGTCGCCCGGCAGGCGCAGACGCGCGGCGAAGTCCAGCGTGACCCGCAGGGGTAGCTCGGTGTGGATGATGTCGTCCTGCGGCACGTACCCGAGCGTCGTGCGGTACAGGGCCCGCTGCGCGTAGTAGTCGCCGCCGTTGTACAGCACCTGCCCGCCGGTGGCGGGGCGCACGCCCGAGAGGGCGTCCATGAGGGTGCTCTTTCCCGCCCCGCTGCCACCGACGATCGCCACGAGCTCGCCGGGCAGCACCGTCAGCGAGACATTCTGGAGGAGGTTCTTGCCCTTCGTGACCACCTTGCGCAGCCCGGACGCGTCGATGCGGATCCCGCGTGGTTCCGTGACCCGTTGCAGCTCGCGCCGGTCGAACAGCAGACGCTGGTCCGCCAACCAGATCTGGTCCCCGTCCTTGAGCTCGGCACGTCGGACCTCCGCGCCGTTCAGGAAGGTGCCGTTCGCGCTGCCGAGGTCGGCCAGCTCGTAGCTGTCGCCGAAGCGGCGCACCACCGCGTGACGGGCCGACACGACGGTGGAGTCCAGCACGACGTCGTTGTCAGGATGGCGCCCGATCCGCAGCTCCTGGCGATCCGCGAGCATGGCCGCGAGGTTCAGGTGCTCGATCGCGTACTCCTGCGAGGTGCGGCTCCGAAGCTCGGCCGCCTGCTGGACGGCTTCCGCGAGCGCAGGTTGCTGCTCCAGCAGCTGCCGGAAGTCGTTCGCGCCGATCATCCACAGCCGAGCAGCAGTCTCCGCACGCACCGTGGCGCTGCGGGGCTGGCCGCTGGTCAGGGACATCTCGCCGAAGAACTCCCGGGGCCCCAAGCGAGCGATCGTCTTCGGTGGATCGCCGGAGCCGGCCTGGACCAGGAGCGTCCCGAGCTCGATCAGGTAGGCCGCGTCGCCGGCGTCACCCTCGCGGACCACGACGTCTCCTGCCGCGACGTCAACGGGCCGCAGCAGCTTCGCGACGTCGGGCAGCGACAGGGGGGACAGCAGCTGGAAGATGCCGATCCTGCTCAGCATGTCGATGCGACGGCTGTCGCTTGCCGCCGCCCTGGTCGGGATGGAAGTCGTGGCGTGGAATGGTGGTTTGTGTTCCTGCCCGACCATGCTCAACCTCCATCAAACGACCCTGATGGCGGACCTCCGTTTGCGGACAGGAACCGCCCTGAGTTCCCCGACAGGCTTGCCCCGCGTGCAGGTCGGATCGTAGCGCCTCGGAGCCGTCAGGCACAGGTCTGATCCGTTCCTATCCGTGCGTCAGCCCGGGGCAACGGGATCACGGCTCACCAGCGCCAGCAGGGATGGCAGGACCAGCAGCGAGGCTGCCAGCGCCAAGAAGATCATCACCGCCGTGAGCAGGCCATACGAGGCAAAAAGGGGCATGGGCGCGAGGGCGAGGATGCCGAAGCCGAGCATGCTCGAGAGCGCCGACGCCCCGAGCGCCAGGCCGGTGCTGGCCCCGGTCGCCCGCAGCGCCGCCTCGCGGGTGGAGAACTGGGCGATCTCCTCCCGGTAGCGCATGGTGATGTGGATGGCGAAGTCGATGCCGATGCCGATGGAGATGGCCCCGATGGTCGCGGTGACGAGGTTGATCGTGAACCCGAACGCGTACATGAACGCGTATAGCCACGCGACGACGAGCAGGATCGGCACGATGCTCACGACCGCGTAGCGCAGGCTGCGCATGAAGATCGCGGCGACGAGCAAACAGAGCACGATCGCGATCGGCAGGGAGATCTGCAACGCCCGGGCGATGGCGTCGAGGCTGGCCTGCCGCGCGAACGGCGCACCGGTCAGCACCGCTGTCGCGGCGGGGTCGATGGCCTGCAGGCGATCCTCCAGGTCGGCCACGAGCGGCTCGAGCTGGGTCCGGGCCGCCTCGACGCCCTCCTGCCCGCGGGTACCCGTGATCGGGAAGTCGACCCTGCTTGCCTGCGTCTCCCCATCCGGCGACTGGTACAGCACCTCCCCGACGGCGTCGGGGGTCCGTGCCAGCCGCGCCTCGTCGGCGGCCACACCGGCCTCGAGCACGGTCGTGTAGACGGCCGCCAGCTGCTCGGCGGTGTCGGGAAGGCCATCCCCGTCGTCGTCGGTCAGCTCCACACCAGCCGATGCGGCGACGGCCGCGGCGGCGGCAGGGGCCTCGGCGACATCCCGGACGACGCCGAGGACGCCGTCCTCGAGCTGCACCCTGCCGTCGTCGTCGCGGGCCAGGGCCGGGCTGTCGGCGGCGTGGATCGCATCGACGAACTCCTGCACGGCCGTGAGCGCGCGAGGATCGGTGAGGTCGCCCTCGAGATACACGATCCCCGGCTCCCCGACGGACCCGGCGAAGTGCTCGTCGATCTTGTCCAGCCCCACGACGAAGTCGCTGTCCGGCGTGAAGAAGTCGTTGACGTCGAACTCGGCCGGGACCTGCACCGCGAAGAAGGCACATCCCACCGTGATGCCCAACACGACCGGCAGCAGCGCCACCCGGTAGCGTGCCAGGCCGGCGACGACGCCACCGAGCGTGGTGGCCAAACGCCCGGGGTCGCTGGCGCGCGGCTCGGACGTCGCCGGCTCGGTGACCGCACCGTCGGCGGTCACCGGCTGCGGCGATGCGGCCGCGCGACCCGCGATGACGCAGGGGGCGACCAGGAAGGCCACGATGTACAGGCCCAGCAGGGCGACACCCGCGGCGGGCAGGACGAAGGCGCTCAGCACGACCGACCCCATCGCGGCCCCGGATGCCAGCACCGACCCGACGACGGCCAGCAGCCGCCGGCGCGGAGACCGCGGTGCCGGCCCGACACGCTCCTCGACGCGCATGAGCACGACCGGGGCCACGATGCCGAGGACCAGGAACGCGGAGAGCAGCCCGAGCGATGCGGCGATGCCGAACTGCACGATCGACTGGATCCCCGACGACACGTTGGCGAGGAAGGCCGCCGCGTCGGAGCTGAGCGCGAGGACCAGTGCACCCATCACCCCGCTCATGCCCAGGAGCAGCCCCACCCTCGGGGTCGTGCCGGCTGCCCGCACCTCCTTGTAGCGGCCGAACGCATGGAAGGCGAAGTCCACCCCGAACGAGATCATCGCGATCGGCACGATGGTGCTGAGGATCTGGTCGGCCTCCATGCCGAGCAGATTGGACAGGCCGTTCAGCCAGACGATCAGCGTCGCGAGCCCGCCGCCGACGATGGCGACCGGCCAGTAGGACCGGTAGGTCAACCCCACGATGAACAGGACGCCGAGGATCGCGAAGCCGATGAAGGGCCCGGCTGCCTGCCCCTGCTCCGCGCTGGTGAGGTTCACGTCGATCGCGATGCCCCACGTGCGGCTGTGGGCCTCGCCGCCTTCGAGCACCTCGACGACGTCGCGGGCGAACTCCTCCTTGGTCGTGTCGTCCACGCCGATCGTGGCCCCGGCCGGCGGCCCCCCGACGGCGTCGTCGTCGGCGAGCACGACGAAGCTGGTGGCCGGCACCAGCCAGTCGCCGGTGTCCGGGTCGCGCGTCGACTGTGCCGACAGCCCCAGCTCGGCGATCCCCGCGTCCTCGATCAGCCGGCTTGCCGCCGACCGGACGTCCGCGTCGTTGGCTGCGGCCAAGCCGCCGATGCCGGTCTGCCGGAGCTCGGCGTCCACCATGTCGGCGATCGTGTGGAGGCCGTCCACCTCCATGTCGGCCTGCGGATCGAAGAAGGACCACAGCTTGGGGCCGATGTCGGGATCGTCGCGCAGGGCCTGGCCGTTGGCGAGCAGTTCCGCAAGGGGTTCGGCGCGCAGCAGGTCGCCGTCACGGGCCTCCACCACGAATGGGATGAGGAACGTGGGCGACGCGAACCGCTCGTTGACGAAATCGCGGGCCGTGAACACCTCCCCGGCGGGCTCCTGCGACGCGAAGCCGTCCGGGGGCAGCGCGAGGAACGGGACGGCGAGCAGGGCGGTGGCCGCCAACGCCAGCGCGATGACGATCCCCGAGCGGCGGGCCATCCAGCGCACGAGCCGCGACGGCTCGTCGGGGTCCCGCTTCGGGACGACCGGCTCGGGGCCAGCCGGCTCCGGCGAAGGGGTCTCACGGCGCTGATCGCCTCGCTTGAGCCCGCGGACGTCGAAGACGAGGCGCTGGTCCGCCAGCCGGATCTGGTCACCGTCCTTGAGCTCGGCCACGCGCACGGGTGCGCCGTTCACGAACGTCCCGTGGGCGCTGCCGAGGTCCGACAGCTGGTAGCCGTCCCCGAACTGACGGACGACCGCATGCTGGGCGGAGACGGCCGGCGCGTCGAGCACGAGGTCGTTGTCGGGATGGCGGCCGATGCGCAGCTCGTCGCGTTCGGCCACATCGGAGGCCAGGTTGCGGGGGCCCTCCGCGGGCTTCCCCTGCTCGCTGGAGCTGGCGCGTAGTGCCGCCGTCTGACGCAGGCCGCGCGCCAACCCCGGCTCGCGTTCGAGGAGACGCTGGACGTCCGTGGCACCGATGGCCCACAGGCGCGCGGCGGTCTCCGCCCGCACGGTGGCGCTGCGCGGCTGGTCGTTCACGAGGGCCATCTCCCCGAAGAACTCCCCGGGGCCCAGCCGGGCGATGGGCTCCCGCTGCTCGCCGGCTTCGGGCTCGACCAGCACGGTGCCCTGCTCGATCAGGTAGAGGGCGTCACCGGTGTCGCCCTCCCGCACCACGACCCGACCGGCGGTCACCTCGATGGGTCGCAGGAGCTCGGCGACGTCGGTCTGCGACAGCGGCGACAGCAGCTGGAAGACCGCCACCCGACTGAGCATCTGCACCCGTCGCGGCAGGTCCGTGGCCTCCGGCGTCAGCGGGATGGCACTCGTGGCCTTCTCCGGGCGCTGCTCCTCCCGTCCGACCATGCCGCACCCTCCGGTCCGCGGACTCGGGCGCCAGGTGAGGGAGCTCGCCCCTCGCCTTGCTCGACCACGCCGTTCAACGCGTCCCACACGCGCCGGGTCATCCTAGCAGCGAGGCAGGCCCGGACGGCCGCTGTGGGCCGTGGGCCCCCGCGTCTAGGCGAACCACCAGGCGAGCACCCCGGCCGCCAGTGCGTAGGCGAGCGCGATCCATGCGGTTCGGCGCAGCACGTCGCCCTCCTGGCCGCTGAGGCCGACCGTTGCGCCGGCCGCCACGATGTTGTGGGGGCAGACGATGTTGCCGATCGCGGCGCCCGCACCCTGCGCCCCGGCCATGGCGGGCACGGGCAGGGCCAGCGACTCCGCGGTGGCGACCTGGAAGTCGGTGAACAGGATGTTCGAGGCCGTCGCCGAGCCGGTCACGAAGGTGCCGAGCGCCCCCACCAGCGGCGCCACCAGGGGCCAGCCCCCGCCCGCAGCGGCGGTGGCCGCCACCGCGAGGCTGTCCGTCATGCCCGCATGGACCATGAGCCGGGAGATCGCGAGCATCGCCACCAGGGCGACCGCGACGGGCCCCAGCCGGCCGACCGTGGTCCGCACCGCCCTCCACACCGCCCCAGCCGACGTGCCCTGCAGCAAGGCCCCGATGGCGAAACCCACGACGAGCATCGTCCCGGGGTGGTACAAGGGCGCGATGCTGCCGGTGAAGCGCCCGCCGAGCTCCCAGTCGAGGGTGACGGCGGTCAGCGTGTCGCGGACGACGGGCACGAGCCGGGTCGTGAGCACGGCCGCGACCAGCACCAGGTAGGGCGCGGCGGCGCGGGCGGCGGCGCGCGCCCCGCCGGTTGGCGGGCCGCCCTCCGTCTCCAGGGCCGCGCCGGTCGGGGTGGCGGATCCGGCGGTGGTCCGCGCGGCGGTCCGGCGTGCGACGAGCAGCGCGCCGGCGAACACCGCACCGCCCGCCAGGGCGCCGCCGAGCGTCGGCAGCTCCGGACCGACGTGGCGGGAGAGCAGGTGGTAGGGCAGGAGGAACGACGCCCCGGCGAGGACCCCCCACGGCCAGAGGCGCCCGTGCTCCTGGCCCGCCGCGGGCAGGGCCCGTCGAACCAGGAGCAGGACGACCGTCAGCAACAGCCCGCCGAGCAGGACGTGGTAGATGCCCGTGGCACGCGACAGCTCGAGGCCGGACAGCCCCGTGGCGGCGACCTGCGGGATGATCGGTGTGCCCACCGCGCCGAACGACACCCCGATGGCGTGGCCGACCATGGGGATCGCCACCGCGTCGACCCGGGGGAACCCGGAGCTGACCAGGAACGGCGCGGCCAGCGCGACGGACGCCCCGAACCCGGCGGCGCCCTCGACGAACAGGGCGAAGAACCAGGCGATGAGCACGGCCAGCAACCGCGGGTCGGCGGTGAGGCGACCGAGCGCGAGGCGCAGCACCTCGGTGGCGCCGGTCGCGTTCTGCAGGTGGTGGATGGCCAGCGCCGGCACGATGATCCAGAGGATCGTTGCGGCGGTGAAGGCCGACTCGGCGACGACGCCGCCGAATGCGGTGCCGGCAGCCAGCTGGCCGTCAACACCCCGTCCGAATCCGAACGCCGCGAGGGCGACCACCGCGGTCGCCGCGACCCCGGCCAGCCCGGCGCGTGCAGCCGACCAGCGCAGCGCGACCATGAGCACCAGGATCAGCACGACCGGCGTGCCGGCCAGCAGCGCGTCGACGGCCATGGATACCCTCCTGCGCCAGCCGGGTTCCGGGAGCTAGTTGAGCCGCTCGGCCGTCACCACGTGCAGCCCGCCGTCGCCACGTTCGAACGCGCTGATGTTGCCCAGGGTGGTCTCGGCGATGTGCGCGAGCGCCTCGGCCGTGAAGAACGCCTGGTGGCCGGTGATGACCACGTTGGGGAAGGTCTGCAGCCGGGCGAACACGTCGTCGGTGATCACCCGGTCGGACAGGTCCTGGAAGAACAGCGCCTCCTCCTCCTCGTACACGTCCAGGCCGAGGGCGCCGAGCTTGCCGGACTTCAGGCCGTCGACGACCGCGCCGGTGTCGACCAGTGCGCCCCGGCTGGTGTTGATCAGCATGGCGCCGTCGCGCATCAGCCCCAGGGCGTCGGCGTCGATGAGGTGATGGGTCTCGGGGGTCAGCGGACAGTGCAGCGAGACGATGTCGGCCTCGGCCAGCAGCTGCGGCTGGGGCACATACTGGACGCCGACCGCCAGGCACTCGTCGCTGGGGGAGGGGTCGAAGGCGAGCAGCCGGCAGCCGAACCCGGCCATGATGCGGGCGAAGACCCGGCCGATGGCCCCGGTCCCGACGATGCCCACCGTCTTGCCGCACAGGTCGAAGCCGAGCAGGCCGACGAGGGAGAAGTTGCCCTCCCGCACCCGGGCGTGCGCCCGATGGATCTTGCGGTTGAGCGTGAGGATCAGCGCGACGGTGTGCTCCGCGACCGCGTGGGGCGAGTACGCCGGGACCCGTGCCACCGTGGTGCCCAGCTCGGCGGCGCGGGCGAGGTCCACGTGGTTGAACCCGGCGGAGCGCAGCGCGACGAGCCGGACGGACTGCTCGGCGAGGGCGGCCAGGACCTCCGCCCCGAGATCGTCGTTGACGAAGGCGCACACGGCGTCGAAGCCGGACGCCAGGGGTGCGGTCTCCACGGTCAGGCGGGGCTCCAGGAACACCAGGTCGTGCCCGTGGTCCCCGTTGGCCCGGTCAAGGTACTGCCGGTCGTACGCTTTGGTGCTGAACACCCCGACCTTCACGCTTGGTCCTCTCTCGTGGTGGGCGTCGCCACCGTTGCGCGGCGAGCCGGCTGTGACCGGGCCGTGAGCACCGCCTGGGAGCCGACCACGGCCACCACGAGCAGCCAGCCGCTGCGAGCGGCCACGGCGCCGAGCATGCCACCCGACGCCCCGAGCATCGCAGCAACCACGATCAGCGCCACTCCGAGGTTCAGGGCCAGCGGGCGCAGCCGCCCGAACGTCTCCAGACGCCGGCGGATCGCGGTGCGCGACGCCGGGTCCGTCCCGCGCACCATCGGGGCGAGGTAGCCGAGCGCACCGAGGATCGCCTGGCCCAGCACGCCGAGCAGCAGGAGGACCCCGAGCGCGTCGAGCATGGACAGTTGTCCGGTGGCGACCACGAGCACGTCGGCCCACACGGCCAGCACGAGCCACCCGCAGGCGGCCTGCAGCAGCCGGGCGTGCGCGGACGGATGCGACCGCTTCCCGGCGCGCAGCACACCCAGGCACACCACGGTCGCGCCGGCCGCATACACCGCCAGGCCGCCGGCGGCGAGCAGCTGCGCCGCCAGGGCGCCGGCTCCGCCGACGCCGGTCAGCAGCAGCGCCACCGTGGCGACGGTGAGCCCCGTCGCCGCATGGCGCAGGGCGGGCACGGCGGCATCGTCCGCGCCCTCCTCGATCCTCGTGCGCATCACGGTGGGCCCAAAGAACACCACCGTCGCGAGCAGCGTCAACCCGCCCCAGCCGAGGACGTTGACGTGCAGGTGCGCGATGCGCCCCGCGCCGTACCAGGCACCGGAGAGCACGCCCGCGCCCAGGAGCCCGCCGAGCAGCGCGCCGTGGAGGAACGCCCCGCAGGCCCGTTCGTAGCCGCGGACGACGAAGGCGAACCGCGCGGCGAGCGCCTGCCGCCGGGCCCGGCGCAGATCGACGTACAGCCAGCACACCGCGGCGGTGAGCGCCACCGCGCCGGCGAGGAACACCCCGGTCAGACCGGTGGGAAGCCCAGCAACGAGGAGCACCACACCGGCGTTGAGCAGCAGGAAGCGACCGTGGCGGGCGGATCGTGCGGGTGTGTGCAGGACCGTCTGGGCGAAGTGGTGGGTGAGGGCGACGACCAGGTTGGAGACCACCCCCAGGGTGAACAGGTGCACGGCAGCCCACCGCCCGCCGGGCAGCGCGTCACCGACGCCGACCCACACGATCGCCGCGAGCGCGTAGACCGCGCTCGCGACGACGGCGGGCAGCAGCGTGCGTCGCACGTCACTCCTCGACGATCAATGCGGTGACCATCCCGAACATCCCGTCGGGGCCTTCGGCGTGGGTCAGGATGTGGCAGTGCCAGGCCCAGCTGCCGGGCTCGGTCGCGTCCACGATGACGTCCACCCGGTCCCCGGGTGACACGAGGATGTTGTCGGCGGTGTACGGCGCGTCGAGCGGATAGCCGTCCTTGGCGACGACGCGCTGGGGCATGCCGTGCAGGTGCATCGGGTGGATCTCGAGTCCCTCGTTCATGTAGCGCACCCGCACCCGTTGGCCCCGCTCGACCACCACCGGCTCCGTGGCCGGGAAGCCCTTGCCGTTCAGGGTGTACCCGAGGGGCCCGTCGTTCAGGATCATCACGTAGTCGACATCGACCTCGGGGTCGTCGGGGTCGTGGACGATCAAGGCGCCGAGCAACCCGGATGGCACCTGGCGGGCCGAGTCGAAGTGCGAGTGGTACATGTGCGAGCCGGCGTTGCGGGCGGTGAACTCGTAGGTGAACGAGTCGCCGGGCAGGACCGAGTCCTGGGTGAGGCCGGGCACCCCGTCCATCTCGTTGGGCAGGACCAGCCCGTGCAGGTGCAGGGAGGTCGGCACCGTCATCTCGTTGTGCAGCACGATGCGCACGTCGTCGCCGAGGTCGATGTCGAGGCGCGGTCCGGGGACCTGGCCGTTGAACGCCATGCCGGCCTTCGTGACGCCGGGCTCGGTCTCCCACTCGATCTCCTCGGCGGTCAGGTCGAACACCAGCGTGCCGTCGTCGTCCACCTCGGGCTCCAGCGGCTGGTTGCCGCGGCCCTCGGTGTCGGCCGGAAAGGCCGACAGGTCGTCGTGCTTGGCGGCCATCTCCTCGGCGGTCATCTCCTCGGCGGTCGCGCCGTGCGCCTCGTGCGCCTCGGGGCTGCCTGGGTCCCCGTCGTCGGCCACGGTGAGCGTGGCGTGCATCCCCGCGCCCTCGTGGCCGGCGACGGTGCACAGGACCGCGTAGTCCCCGGCCGCAAGCGGCCCGGTCTCCAGCGTCGCGGTCTCCCCGGACTGCAGCAGGGGCGTCTCCCCCACCCCGTCGATCGCGAAGTCGTGGGGCACCCCTCCCTCGTTGGTGACCTCCACGACCAGCGGGACGCCCGCGGGGGCGGTCAGCGTCTCAGGCTCGATGGCGAACTCCGTGAGGGTGACCGCCAGGGCCGCCGGCGCGTCCCCTTCCGCCGGCGGACTCGCGGAGTCCGCATAGCCGCCGGTGAACAGCAGCCAGACCGTGACGGTGAGCACCAGCGTCAGCACCCCGGCGATCGCTGCCCACACCCTGGCGAATCCGCTGACACCGCTCATGTCCACCCCTTCGTCGTCGGGCATGGCCCGTGGCCTGCCCGCCATGCGTCCCAGAATCCCGCGCCGCGCTCGGGCGCGAGAAGGCCGCCGGACCCGGTGCGGAAGGGACCTTCGGCCACCCCGGCCAGGGTCCTTCGGCAGCACCTCGACCGGCCCGGTGGGCGCTAGGCTCTCCCGTGCGGGCCGCCCTGCGACGCGTCGGCCCGACGACACGACCACGCAACGGAAAGGGCTTGCGGTGATCCGGGTGATGCTGGTCGACGACCACGAGGTGGTCCGCACGGGCATCCGGGCTTTGATCGAGTCCCACGAGGACCTGACGGTCGTCGCCGAGGCCGCGAGCGCCGACGAGGCCGTCCTGCGGGCCCGCAGCTACGCCCCCGACGTGGTGGTGATGGACGTGCGCCTGCCCGACCGCTCCGGCGTGTTGGCGTGCCGGGACATCCGCGCCGAGCATCCCGAGATCGCGGTGCTCATGCTCACCAGCTTCTCCGACGACCAGGCCCTGTTCGACTCGATCATGGCCGGTGCCGCCGGCTACATCCTGAAGCAGATCCGTGGCAGCGACCTCGTCGATGGGATCCGTCGCGTCGGCGCCGGCGAGTCGCTGCTCGATCCTGCGGTCACGACCCGGGTCCTAGAACGCGTGCGCAACCCCCGCGGCGACGAGGACCCGCGGCTGGCGCGTCTGACCCCCACCGAGCTGCGGATCGTCGAGATGATCGCGGAGGGCCTGACCAACCGGCAGATCGGCGAGCGCATCCACCTTGCCGAGAAGACCGTCAAGAACTACGTGTCCACGGTCCTCACCAAGCTCCAGGTGTCCCGCCGGGCGGAAGCCGCCGTGTACTTCGCCGAGCACCGGGAGCGCGACGCCGACCGGGAGTGACCGGTGCGCCGCCAACCCAGCGCTTGCACGCAGGTTACCCGGCGGTAGATGGGGTGGGAGGGACAGATATGTCGCTGAGACCCAATCTACCGGCCGGTAACCAGGTTCACGTCTCAGACCCAGGTGTCCAGCAGCATGCGCAGGTCCCACGCATCCGGGTCGAGCGGGTAGGCCGCGTAGACCGGGTAGAAGAACGCGAAGGCCGCCACCGCGGCGGCGGCCAGTGCCCACGGGGCCCACCCGAGCCACCGCCGTTCGCCCAGGCGTGCGGCGGACCAGGCCAGGCCGAGCGCCATGAACGGCACGAAGGGTGTCAGGTAGAACAGGAACAGGGGGCGCTGGGCGACCAGCCACGGCACGTACTGCCCGGCGAGGAACGCCAGCAGCGCCCACGCCCGCCAGTCACGGTGGCGGACCCCGGACCACAGCAGCGCGGGGTAGGCCAGCAGCGCGAGCCACCAGACCACGGGGTTGCCGAGGCCCACGACGTGCGCGACGGTCCCTGCGGGGATGGCGCAGTCCTGGTCGCCCGCCCCGCACGACTCGTAGTGGTAGGCGACGGGCCGGCGCAGCAGCAGCCACTGGCTCGCCGGCGACCGGTAGGGGTGGGGCGCCTCCAGGTCCTGGTGGAACCCAAGGATCTGGCGCTGCTCGTCGACCCAGGCGCCCAGGATGTCCCCGGTGCTCGCCTCGCAGGCTTGCGCCACCGGGCAGGCCTCGCGCCCGACGCGGGTGTCGGGGTAGTTCGCGAACCAGCCGGCGTAGCTGACGACGTAGAGGACCACCGGCACCGCGAGCAGGGCCCCCACCGTGCCCAGCGCAGGGGCCCAGACCCGCGCCCACGGGGACCCGGTCACCCGCCGGCGCCACGCCAGCTCGCTGCCGATCACGAACAGGCCCCCGGCGCCGATCGCGAGGACCGCCGACAGCTTGGTCGCCAACGCCAACCCGAACGCGACGCCGGCCAGCCAGCGGTACGGGTGGCGCACACGCGGCAGCCGCGGGTCGGTCGCCGGCTCGGCCACGCTGGCCCACTGCCGATCGCGGTCGACCAGCAGCAGCCAGAACCCGACGACGACGAACAGGGCGAGGAACGCGTCGAGCATCGTGATCCGGCTCATGGTGAACGCCAGGCCGTCGACCGCGACCAGCAGCGCGGCCAGCGCCGCCACGCCGCGGCGGCGGAACAGGCGCAGGCCGGCGAGGTAGGTCACGAGCACGGTCAGGGTGCCCGCCAGCGCCGCCGTCACCCGCCACCCGGCGGGGTCGTCCCCGACGGTGGCGATGCCGGCTGCGATGATCCACTTGCCGAGGGGCGGGTGGACCGCGAACTCCTCCTCGGTGCCGACGTCGAGCAGGGACCGGGCATCGGTCACGTAGTAGGTCTCGTCGAAGTAGATGTCGGGCGGCTCCCCGAGGCGGTACAACCGCGGGGTGCCCGCGACCGCGAGGAGCAGGATCGGCACCAGCAGCGCCACGGCCCGGCGACGCCGTCGGCCCGGCGTCGTGGGTGACCCACCGTCCACCGCGTGCGCTGGTGGGCCGGGAGCAGTCGACATGGTGCGCAGTGTAGGGAGGTGGCAGGCCGATGGGTGAGGGGCACGGGACACGACCGGCGGGCGGGCGCCTCGTGCTGGTCGGCACGCCCATCGGCAACCTCGGCGACCTGTCGCCGCGGGCCGTGGAGGCCCTGCGGACCGCCGACGTCGTCGCCGCCGAGGACACCCGCCGCAGCCGGGTCATCCTCGACCATGCCGGTGTGGGCACGCCCATGGTCAGCTACCACGAGCACAACGAGGTCGCCCGCACCCCCGAGCTGCTCGACCGGGTCGCCGCCGGGCGGACGGTCGCGCTCGTCACCGACGCCGGGACCCCCGGGATCGCCGACCCGGGCTACCGGCTGGTGCAGGGGGCGGTGGAGCGGGGGCTGGTGGTGGAGTCGGTGCCCGGCCCCGCGGCGGTGCTGCAGGCCCTGGTCGTGTCGGGGCTGCCCACCGACCGCTTCTGCTTCGAGGGGTTCCTGCCGCGCAAGGCGGGCGCACGCGCCTCCGCGTTGGCGGCGCTGTCCGAGGATCCCCGCACGCTCGTGTTCTACGTCACCCCGCACCGCGCGGCCGCGGACCTCGCCGCGATGGCCGAGGCCTTCGGTGCGCGTCCGGCGGCCCTGGCCCGCGAGCTCACCAAGCGCTACGAGGAGGTGTGGCGCGGCACGCTGGGCGAGCTGGCCGACCGGGCCGGGGGGGGCGCGGGGGGGGGGGGCGCCGCCGGCGTGCGGGGCGAGCTCACCCTGGTCGTGGGCGGCGCCCCCCCGCCGGCGGCGACGGAGGTCGACGCCGCCACGCTGGCGGAGCGCGTGCGGACCCTGATCGCGACCGGCGAGGACAAGAAGGCGGCCATCAACCGGGTCGCCGGGGCCGGGGGCGTCCCACGCCGGGTGGTCTACCAGGCGGTCCTCGATGCTCCGGACCCGTAGCATCCACCGCATGGCTTCCAAGGACACGTTCTACCTGACGACCCCGATCTACTACGTGAACGACGTGCCGCACATCGGGCACGCGTACACGACGGTGGCAGCCGACGTGCTCGCGCGGTGGCGGCGTCTCAACGGTGACCGGGTGCACTTTCTCACCGGCACCGACGAGCATGGCCAGAAGGTCGCGACCGCCGCGGTCGACCGGGGCATGTCCCCCCAGGAGCACGTCGACGCCATCGTGCCCCGCTGGCACGAGATGCTCGACCAGCTCGCCATCTCGAACGACGACTTCATCCGCACCACCGAGGAGCGCCACCAGGCCCGGGTGCAGGAGTTCATGCAGCGGCTGCACGACCAGGGCGACCTCTACACCGCCACGTACTCGGGGCCCTACTGCGTGCGCTGCGAGGGCTACTTCGCCGCCGCCGAGCTCCTGGAGGGGGCCCTGTGCCCCATCCACCGCCTGCCGGTGGAGTGGCTCGAGCAGGAGAACTGGTTCTTCCGGCTGTCGAAGTACGCGCCGGCGCTGCTGCGGCTCTACGAGGAGCACCCGGAGTTCGTGCAGCCCGCCGTGCGGCTGAACGAGGTCCGCACCTTCGTCGAGTCGGGCCTGGAGGACATCTCCGCGTCGCGCTCGGCGTTCGAGTGGGGCGTGCCGGTGCCCTGGGAGCCGGGACACGTGTTCTATGTGTGGTTCGACGCGCTGCTGAACTACATCACCGCGGCCGGCTACGGCGCCGACGACGAGGCCTTCGCCCGTCGCTGGCCCGCCGACGTGCACCTGATCGGCAAGGACATCCTGCGCTTCCACGCCGTGTACTGGCCGGCGATGCTGATGGCTGCCGACGTGCCCGTGCCGCGCCAGGTCTACGCCCACGGCTTCCTGCTGGTGGGCGGGGAGAAGATGGGCAAGTCCAACGCCACGGGCATCAGCCCCGATGAGCTGGTCGCGCACTTCGGCGTGGACTGCTACCGCTACTACTTCCTGCGCGAGATCTCCTTCGGGCAGGACGGCACGTTCTCGTGGGAGTCGATGGAGGCCCGCTACACCACCGACCTGGCCAACGACCTCGGCAACCTCGCCAACCGCGTTCTGAACATGGTCGGCTCCTACTGCGACGGGGTCGTGCCCGAACTGCTCGGTGCTCCCGGTGACGCCGAGACCGCACTGGCCGCCGATCGCGCCACCGCCGTCGAGGGCCTCACGGCGTTCGACCGCCTGGACTTCAAGCGGGGCCTGGAGGACCTGTGGGTGTTCGTGTCCGGCGTGAACCGCTACGTGGAGACGCGGGCCCCGTGGGCGCTGCACAAGCAGGGCTCGGGCGATGACCTCGCGCGCTGCCTGTACACCTGCGTCGATGCGCTGCGCACCATCGCCGTGCTGGTCTCCCCGGTCATGCCGGGTGCCGCCGCCACCCTGTGGGGCAAGCTCGGCCTGCCCGAGTCCCTCGACGAGCAGCGCCTGCCCGCCGCCGGCGCCGAGGGCCTGCTGCCCGCCGGCGTGCACGTGGATCGCGGCGAGGTGCTGTTCCCCAAGCTCGAGGACCGCGCTCCGCGCAGCTGACCCGCTGCTCGGCGGGATCTTATCCCGCCGGGCACCACCATGCGGGCCCCCTCGCGAACCAGGTCACGCTCGGGGGCGGCATCGTGCGGCGTTGTCGGCTCCGGGACATATCTGTCCTGACGCCTACAACTATTACCGTAGTAGGCACCGAACGGCGACTGATGCCCATCGCGTATGGCGGGCAACGCTGCTAGTGTGCGCTCACGCCCGCGGGTCCCGCGGGCGCTGCCATGTCACCATCCAACGACCCCAGTCGGAGTCACCGCCGTCGTGTACACCGACACCCACTGTCACCTCGAGCTCATCGACGGCGCGCCCGTCGACGACGTGGTCGACCGCGCTCGCGAGGCCGGGGTCACGACCATGGTGACCGTCGGTGTGGACCTCGCCTCGTCGGCCGAGTGCGTGCGCACCGCGTCGGCATACGACGGCGTCTACGCCGCAGTCGGCATCCACCCCCACAGCGCCATCGAGGCCACCGACCATGTCTTGGCCCGCCTCAACGTGATCGCCCAGCATCCCCGGGTCGTGGCGATCGGCGAGACGGGCCTGGACTACTTCCGCGACCACTCGCCGAGGGTGCGCCAGGAGGAGTCCTTCCGGGAGCACATCCGTTTGGCGAAGGAGCTCGACAAGGCGCTGGTGGTGCACGACCGGGAGGCCCACGACGACGTCGTGGCGATCCTCGATGACGAGCGCGCCCCCGAACGCACCGTCTTCCACTGCTTCTCCGGGGACGAGAAGCTCGTGCGGCGGTGCGCAGAACGGGGGTGGTTCATCTCGTTCGCGGGCAACGTCACCTTCACGAACGCGCCGCAGCTGCGGGAGGCGGCCTCCGCCGCTCCCCCGGAGCTGCTCGTCACGGAGACCGACTCTCCCTACCTGTCCCCCCACCCGTACCGCGGCCGGCCGAACGAGCCGGCTCGGGTCACGCTGACCGTCGCCCAGCTCGCCGACCTGCACGGCCTGGAGGCAGACGAGATGGGGCGGTTGACGAGCGCCAACGCCCGCCGGCTCTTCGCGCTCCCGGACTCACACTGACGACGGCCGCTTGGGTCTCGGCCCGCTCCTTGCTAGGTTGAGGCGCATGCTCCCCTTTCTGGCCCGTGCGGGCCTTGGCGTGCTTGTCGCCGTCGTCGGCTTCGGTTTGCTCTTCGCGCAGAAGGACGTCGCGCTCGTCATCGATGGGGACGTGCAGCACCTGACGAGCCACGCGGCAACGGTGGGGCAACTCCTGGAACGTGCCGACGTCGAGGTCGGAGAGCATGACCAGCTGACCCCCGATGCCGAGACGGAACTGGCCGACGGCATGCTGGTCGAGCTCGTGCGAGCCCGGGAGATCATGCTCCTCGTCGGGGACACCGAGCGCCGCATCATCGTGACCGCCCTGACCGTCGACGAGGTGCTCGAGGAGCTCGGCGAGGGCCGGGGCAGCGCCGACGTGGTGCGCCCCTCGCGTCTCACACCGGTCTCCAGCGGCATGACCGTGCAGGTGCGCACCCCCGTGCCCGTCACCGTCGCGGTCGACGGGGCCCATCATGAGGTCATCACCGACGCCCCCTCGGTGATCGCGGTGCTCGACGGGCTCGGCGTGGAGCGCGGACCGCACGACCAGGTGACGCCTGCCCCCGAGAGCGCACCGGAAGCGGGCACCCACATCACCGTGCAACGCGTCACCATCACCGAGGAGGCGCGCCAGGAGACCATCGAGTTCGGGGTCGACGAGCGCCCAACCGATGCCCTGCCGCGCGGGCAGCGCCGGGAGGTGCGCGCCGGCCAGCACGGTGTCCTGGAGCTGGTCGAGGAGGTCGTGCGGATCGACGGCGTCGACCAGACCCGCAACCGCACGGCGGAGCGCGTGGTCCGCGAGCCCGAGCCCGCGGTCGTCGAGATCGGCACCGCCGCCCGGCCCCGGTCGCCGACACCATCGCCTCCGGCGCCGTCCGCCCCGGCCCCGGCCCCCGCTCCAGCGCCGGCTGTGGCCCCGGCGGCCGCGACCGCCCCGGCCCCGACGGGCAACGCGCAGGAGGGCGAGGCCTCCAGGTACGCGTCGTACTTCGCGGGCCGGTCGACGGCCAACGGGGAGACCTACGACCCCGCCGCCCTGACGGCCGCGCACCGCACGCTGCCGATGGGGACTCGCGTCAGGGTCACCAACCTGGCCAACGGCAAGACGGTGACCGTGCGCATCAACGACCGCGGCCCGTTCGTCCAAGGCCGCATCATCGACCTGTCGCAGGCGGCATTCTCCCGGATCGGCGCGCCGGGGACGGGCATCCTCGATGTCCGCATCACCTGGTGAGGGCGGGAGCCGACCGCTCCTCACCCCCCGTGACATCCGGTGCCTGCTCGACGAGCACGGCCTCGCCCCCCGCAAGGCTCGCGGCCAGAACTTCGTGGTCGACGCCAACACCGTGCGCAAGGTCGTCCGCGACGCCGGGGTGGCGCCGGGCGACCTGGTCTGCGAGATCGGCCCAGGCCTCGGCAGCCTCACCCGCGCTTTGCGTGCGGCAGGCGCACGGGTGGTCGCGCTCGAGATCGATCCCGGTCTGGTGCGCGCGCTCGGTGTCGTCGTGGGCGACGACCCGCACGTCAGGGTCGTGCACGGCGACGCGATGACCGCCGACCTCGCAGCGCTCGTCGACGGGGGGCCCGCCGTGCTGGTCGCGAACCTGCCGTACAACATCGCGACGCCCTTGGCCATGCGGGCGCTGCGCTCGGACGCCTTCAGCCGACTGCTGGTCATGGTGCAGCGCGAGGTCGGGGAGCGCTGGGCGGCCACGGTCGGGCAGGCCCAGTACGGGGCGGTCAGCGTGAAGATGGCGGCACTGGCCGACGTCGGCGTGGTCGGTCGGGTCAGTCGAGGCGCGTTCTACCCGGTCCCCAACGTGGACAGCGTCACGGTCCGGCTCCTCCCGCACCCCTGGGCGCACCCGGTGGACCGCGCGACCCTCTTCGGGCTGGTCGAGGCCGGGTTCTCGCAGCGCCGCAAGCGGCTGCGCAACGCCCTGTCCTCGGAGCACCTGCCGGCGGACGTCGAGGCGGCGCTCACCAGGGCGGGCCTGGACGCGGGCGCGCGGGCCGAGGAGCTCGACCTGCCGGCCTGGCTGCGGCTAGCTGCAGCGCTCTCCTAGGTGCTTTGCTCATCAGCGACCGGGGCCCCTAGCATCGCGCAGTGGACTCCCCGACCACCGGGGGTCCCAGACAAGGGAAGCCACGCGTGGCTCAGGAGATGACCGCCGACGGACCGTCCGTGTCGGTCCGCGTCCCCGCGAAGCTGAACCTGTTCCTGGCGGTGCGCGGCCGCCTGTCCGATGGGTACCACGACCTGGTCACCGTCATGCAGACGGTCTCGCTCTTCGACGAGCTGCAGGCCGGGGTCGTGGGACCACCGGGCCGGGGCCATCACCCCGCCGGGCGACGCAAGATGCGCGTGGAGCTGCGCCACGATGTCGTCGACGGCCTCCCCGCCGCCTCGGAGAACCTCGCCGCTCGCGCTGCCGTCGCGCTGGGGCGTGCCAGCGGCATCCTGGAGGCCGACACGGTCGCGTCCCCCCAAGCCGTGCCCGACCGCGGCGCGGGCGACCACGGCACCGACGGCGGGTCCGACGGCGGGCCCCACGAGCCTCGGACCGTGCTCGATCTGCGCAAGGGGATCCCGATCGCGGGGGGCATGGCCGGGGGTTCAGCGGACGCCGCCGCGGCGCTCGTCGCGCTCAACCAGCTCTGGGGTTGTGACTTCACCGGTGAGGAGCTGCGCGAGGTCGCCGCGGAGGTGGGCAGCGACGTGCCGTTCTGTCTCGTCGGCGGCACCGCGCTGGCCACCGGGCGGGGCACCTCGCTGGCACGGGTGCTCTGTCGCGGCACGTTCCACTGGGTCGTGTGCCAGGCGCGGGAGCCGTTGCGGACCGCTGACGTGTACCGCTCGTGGGACCAGCACTGCCGGCCCAGCGAGTCCGAGCCCGACGCGGTGCTGCAGGCGCTGCGCAGCGAGGACGACGTCGCCCTCGGGGCCGCCCTGCACAACGACCTCGAGCCGGCGGCCTATGCGCTGCGCCCCGAGCTCGTGGAGGACAAGGCGGCGCTGCTCGCTGCCGGAGCGCTGGGTGCGGTGCTCTCGGGCAGCGGTCCCACGCTGCTGGCCCTCGGGTCGGACGCCGACGCGGCCAGGCGGATCGCCGGGGAGGTCGCCTCCCGCTTCGCCCGTGTCGCCGTCGCCTCCTCGCCGGCGGGAGGCCCCGACGTCTCCGACCGGCGGGCCCGTTGAGCATCGGTTCCAAGACCGGCGGGCGACGCGTCGCCGTGGGTTGGGTGCCGTGATCGGCTAGCCTGGGGTCAGCCTCACCTCCGAGGCTCGCCCAGCTGGCCGAGAGCCGCGAACCCGGTCACCGCCAGGGCACAGTGGGAGGTGGTGAAATGGCATCACGTCGTCCTTTGGAGTCGAAGTTGAAGGTTCGATCCCTTCCCTCCCAGCCCGCCCCCCGGGCATGACGGCAGGCGTACGCGCCGCTGTCGTCCTCGCCGCGGGCAAGGGCACCCGGTTCCGGTCGGAGCGGGCCAAGGTGCTCCACGAGCTCGCGGGTCGCAGCATGCTGCGCTGGGTGCTCGAGGCATTGCGCCCGTTGGCCCTGGACCGGGTCGTGGTCGTGGTCGGCCACCAGGCCGACGAGGTGCGCGCCGAGGCCGCCGCCAGTGGGCTCGGCGGCCTGCGGACCGTCGTGCAGGCCGAGCAGCGCGGGACCGGTCACGCGGTCCGCCAGGCCGTGGAGGACGGCGCGCTCGACGGGGTCGACACCGTGCTCGTCGTGCCCGGTGACGTTCCGCTGCTGACGGCTGCACCGCTTCAGGCCCTGCTGGACCAGCACGGCGCCCGCCAGGCCACGATGCTCACGGTCCACCTGGACGACCCGACCGGGTACGGCCGCGTCCTGCGCGACGACGCCGGTCAGGTGGTCCGCATCGTCGAGGAGCGCGACGCCACGGCGGCGCAGCGTGCCGTCGACGAGGTCAACGCCTCCATCTACGCGTTCGCCCGCGACCCACTCGCGGCGGCGCTCGCCGACCTCACCACCGACAACGCCCAGGACGAGGAGTATCTGACCGACGTCGTCGGACCGCTGACCGCCGCTGCGGTGGTCGCACCGGCCGCGCTGGCGGCCGGGGTGAACGACCGAGCGCAGCTGGCAGCCGCCGCCACGGTGCTGCGGGGCCGGGTGCTGCAACGGCTGATGGAGGCGGGGGTGACCGTCGTGGACCCGGCGACCACCTACGTGGACGCGGACGCGACGGTGGAGCCCGACACGGTGCTGCGACCGGGCACCCACCTCGAGGGGCGGTGCACCATCGGTGCCGGCGCGGAGATCGGGCCCGACACCCGCCTGGTCGACACCTCGGTCGAGGCCGGCGCCTCCGTGACCTACAGCGTCCTGGTCCGAGCCTCGGTCGGTCCGGGGGCCAGTGTCGGGCCCTACACCTACCTGCGCCCGGGGACGCGCCTCGAGGAGCGCGCCAAGGTCGGTGCCTTCGTCGAGGTCAAGCAGTCCGTCATCGGTGCGGGCAGCAAGGTGCCGCACCTGTCCTACATCGGCGACGCCACGATCGGCAGCGACGTGAATGTGGGGGCCGCGACGGTCACGGTCAACTACGACGGGGGCGGGAAGCACGCTACGGTGATCGGTGACGGTGCCTTCATCGGCAGCGACACCATGCTGGTGGCCCCCGTCGAGGTTGGCGCCGGCGCGTACACCGGTGCCGGGTCCGTGATCACCGAGGACGTCCCGGACGGCGCGCTCGCCATCGAGCGCAGTGAGCAGCGCACGATCACCGGGTATGCCGACCGCAAGCGCAACCGTTCCTAGAGGAGTCGCGCGATCATGGAGATCGTCACCAAGAAGCGGATGCAGATCTTCTCCGGGCGGGGGCACCCGGAGCTCGCGCACGAGGTCGTCGACCACCTCGGCATGCGGCTCGGTGATGTCGACATCCATCGGTTCGCCAACGGCGAGATCTACTGCCGCTACCGGGAGAACGTCCGCGGATCCGACGTGTTCGTGATCCAGACGCACTGTGCGCCGGTCAACGAGAACATCATGGAGCAGCTGATCCTGATCGAGGCCGCCAAGCGGGCCTCGGCCAAGCGCATCACCGCGGTGGTCCCCTTCTACGGCTACGCCCGGCAGGACAAGAAGACCCGCTCCCGCGAGCCGATCACCGCCAAGCTGCTGGCCGACATGCTGACGGTGGCGGGTGCGGACCGGGTCGTCTCGGTGGACCTGCACACCCAGCAGATCCAGGGCTTCCTCGACGCGCCCCTGGACAGCCTCACCGCGCTGCCGCTGCTCGTGGGCTGGTTGATCGAGCACTACGACGACACCGAGCTGGTGGTCGCGTCGCCGGACGCCGGCCGGGTCCGCCTGGCCGAGAAGTTCGCCTCCCGCCTGCCCCAGGCGCAGATGGCGTTCCTGGCCAAGACCCGGACGTCCCACAACGTGGCGAAGACGCTCGCGGTCGTCGGCGAGGTGGAGGGCAAGACCTGCGTCCTCGTCGACGACATGATCGACACAGCGGGGACGATCTGCGGTGCCGCCGAGGCGCTGATGGAGCACGGGGCAGCCCGCGTGATCGTCTGCGCCACCCATCCGGTGCTGTCGGGACCGGCCTGTGACCGCCTCGAGCGGTCAACGATCCAACGGGTGGTGCTGACCAACACCCTGCCCCTGCCCGAGCGCGCCCCCGACAAGGTCGAGGTCGTCTCCGTCGCCCCGATCGTGGCCAGCACCATGAAGGCGATCTTCGAGGACGAGTCGGTCAGCGAGCTGTTCGACGACCAGAACCAGTAGCGGCGTTGTCGGGGCCCGTGCGCCCGGGCTACACTGAGCGTTCGCGTGCGCGCCGGCGCCGCGATCTTCCAATTTTCCTTCGGTACCAGGAGTGTGCAGATCATGGCCGACCAGGTCGCCCTCAGCGCCCGCCCGCGGGTGGGCTCGGGGAAGGGTGAGGCCCGGGCCTTGCGCCGCGAGGGCCGGGTGCCCGCGGTCGCCTACGGTGCCGACCTTGATGCACCGCGCTCGATCTCGGTCGACGCCTTGGAGCTTTTCCACGCACTGCACACCGATGCCGGGCTCAACGCGATCATCAACCTCAAGGTCGGCGACGACGAGCAGCTCGTGATCGCCCGGGAGCTCCAGCGCCACCCCGTGAAGCGCCATCTGCTGCACGCCGACTTCGTCACGATCTCGCGCCTGGTGCGCATCGAGGTCGACGTGCCGGTCATCACCGAGGGCGAGGCAGCCGGCGAGGACGAGGGCGGCGTCGCCGAGCAGCAGCTGTACACCATCCCGGTGGAGGTCCTGCCGCTGGAGGTGCCCGACCACATCATCCTGGACATCAGCGACATGCAGATCGGCGACGTGAAGCGCGTCGGGGACCTGACCCTGCCGGAGGGCGTCGTGTCGCTCGAGGACCCCGAGCGCACGGTGGTCACCGTCGTCGTGCCGGCACTCGAGGTGCCGGAGCCCGAGGAGGGTGCGCCGCTGGAGCCCGTCGAGGGTGCGGAGGCTGCCGTCGAGGGAGCCGCCGACAGCCCCGAGGAGTCCGGCGACTCCGCGTCGGGCGAGGGCTAACCCACCGACCTGCCTGCTGGGGGCAGCAGCATGGCGCCGCGAAGGGGAGTGCTCGACCGTTTCCGCCGATCGGGTCCCCCCGTGAGCGACGACCGGTTCCTGGTGGTCGGTCTCGGCAATCCCCAGGCGGAGTACGGGGGCACCCGGCACAACGTCGGCGCGGACACGGTGCGTCTGCTCGCGGACCGCCTCGGGGCGGCGTTCAAGCCGCACAAGGTCAAGGCCCAGATCGCGGACACCTTCGTCGAGGCGGGTGGCACCCCGCTGACGTTGTGCCTCGCCTTCGGCTACTACAACACCTCGGGCGGCCCGGTGCAGGCCGCCATGGCCTTCTACAAGATCCCCCGCGAGCGGTTGATCGTCGTCCACGACGACATCGACCTGGAGCTCGGCACGATCCGGCTCAAGCAGGGTGGCGGCACCGCAGGCAACAAGGGACTGGCCGACATCCAGCAGCGCGTCGGTGGTCCGGACTTCCTCCGGGTGCGCATCGGCGTGGGCCGCCCCCCCGGTCGCCAGAGCGCCGCGGACCACGTGCTGCGGCGGTTCGCGACCAGGGAGCGCGACGAGGCGGACATCGCGATCGAGCGGGCGGCCGACGCCGTCAGCGACCTGGTCACCGGCGATCTCGAGACCGCGCAGAACCGCCACCACGCCGGGGGCCCGGGACGATGACCCAGGCGGTGCCCGACGACAGCGTCCAGCTGTGCTGGAACGACCCGGCGAGCCTGCTCGGGGGGATGCACTGGCGCCTCGCCCGGGGCGGCGAGGAGTACCGGACCGTCCTGCACCGGCTCGTCCGGGCGGTTGCCCCCGACCTCGCGAACCGCTGCCTGGACGCCCACCTCGACGCGCTCGCCAGCGTGCTGGGAGCCGCCGACGAGCTGCAGGCCCGGCTCGTGGAGGGCCTCGGCAAGGGCGTGGCCGGAACCCCTGGGGCGGTCGGCGTCGACTCGCCGATGGGGGCGAGCTGCCGGCAGGCGGCCGCGGCCGTGGACGCCATGGTCTACGAGCTCTCGCGCGCCCTCACCGCCCTGGAGCGCCCACCGGACGAGCGCGCGGCCCGCCTGGTTCTTGACGCCGCCCACGTCTCGGTGTACCTGCGCAGCCTGATCGGCCTGCACACGTGGCCGGGCGGCGACGCGAGCTAGGACGCCCCAGTCGGGTTACCATGCCGCTCATGGGCACCACCGCTCCACCCGCCTCCCGCCATTGGGCCCGGCTGGGCACCTTCTTGATGCTCGCCGGGGTGGCGTCGGTGCTGCTACCCCTCTCGGCCCTCGTCGTCGAAGCCATAGCGGACACTGCGGAGAACTGGGTCATCGTCGTGCAGCTGGTCCTCACGGCGGGCCTCGGCGCCGTGCTGGGGCGCCGGTTCGAGGTCCTCAGCCCCGACGCGATGGCAGTCGGGCCCCGGATGGCCATGTGGGGCGGCGTCGGCCTTCTGGCGGCCCTCCTCGCCGACGGGCTCTGGGTGCTGCTGCTGGCCGGCTGACGGTCGCCCGGGACCACCGGTGCCGTAGCCGCTGCTGCAGCCGTGTGCCCACGCCCGCCATCCCCAGCAGGAGGCCCGCGAGCGGCACCCAGTCCCGGCCCCGCGCGGCGGGGACGCTCGTCGCGGAGAGCAGTCGACTGCCGAGGTGGCGGGCGAGGCCCTCCGCTCCCCGGCGCATGGCCGCGTGGTGGTTGACGATGAACGCCGGACGCGCGAACGGCTCGACCACGTTCATCCACGCCGTCGTCGTGGCGACCTCCCAGGAGTAGGTCATCGTCGTCACCCCGTCGTCGTGGCGCAGCTCCCAGCGCCCCGTGCCCTGCAGGGAGCCGGTCGCGTCCAGGACGGCGCGGTCGGGCTTGTGCGCCGCGCGACCGACGACCTCGAACCGCAGGCGATACGGCAACCGCCCGCGCATCGTGATGCGGACCCGCCGGCCGACCCCGTCGGCAGTCCCGGGCCGCAGGACGTCCACGTCCTCGAACCCCGGCCACCACCGCGGGTAGGTCGCCGCGTCGTGCAGTGCCGCCCAGACCTCGTCGACCGGCGCCTCGAGGCGCCAGGTCGTCAGGAACCGGTACGCCCCCATCGCGTCATGCCTCCGGCCACGCGTCCGTGCCCTCTCGATCGGTCGTGTCGGCACCGTGCCGGCGAGCCCGTCGGCTGTCACCGCTCGTGATACTAGGCCGGGCCCGCTCGGACCTCGCCAGGCGGGCGGCGCAGGCGTATCGTGCTCGTGCGGGGTGGGCTCGACCTCGTCCGGCGCCGAGCGGCGGTCGATCGGAGGCCTCATGGATGCGGGACCTGGCAGCGGGCGGCGGGCGGTCCGCCCCGCCATCGCCGTGCTGCTCACCCTCGCGCTGGTCGGTGGCTGCGGCGACGATCTCGCGTCGTCGGAGACCGTGACCGCCTACTTCGAGGCGTACGCCTCCAACGATCCGGACCGCCACCCCGAGATGCTCGAAGCCGCCCAGGAAGGCTCACCGGCTCATCGGTTCGCGGCACACCACGCCAACGTGGCCATGGCCAGGGCCGCTGACCCCGATCGTCCGACGGAGGTCCGCCCCGGCACGATGGAGGTCGTGGGGGACATGGTCAGGATCGCGTACGGACCCGATCGCGACCAGACCCGCGGGCACGCCGACTTCGCGGTCGACGAGCAGACCGGACGGTTGCGCTCCTTCTCCGAGAGCCTTCCGGCCGGCGCCGAGCGACGGGTCCCGGTCGCCGACACCCTCAGCGGCGGCGACGGGGCGACCGTGTCGGTGTTCGACGCCACCGTGAGCTTGCTCAGCGCCCGCAAGCCCGCGTGGTCACCGCAGCTCGGGATCGTCCTCGAGGTGCGCAGCGGGGATCAGCCGCTGCGGCTCAACGCCGAGGACCGATCGCTGGTGACCGCCCCCGGCGACGCTCCCGACGGCGGGGCCACGACCACCTATCGGACCGCGGATGGTGACGCCCAGGTTCTGCACAGCGTCACCGGCATGACCGAGGTCGCGGCGGACACCACCGTCGTGCTGCTGCTCGTGTTCGAGGACGTGGGGCTCGGCGGCACGGTTGTCCTGCCGATCGGCAGCCAGGGTGAGCTGATCGAGGCGGAGATCCCCGTGGCGGGTCCGTGAAGGTATGCGCGCGGCGGTGCGGCCACAAGCGGGGAATCGACCAGTGGGGCGCGAGGTCATCGGTCGATGCCGGTGAGCAGGACCGTGCCTGCCTCCACGGCGACGTCATAGCGGCGCAGCCCCTTGCGCGCAGGGCCGCTGCGGACCGCGCCGGTGCGCAGATCGAATGTGGCGCCGTGCCAGGGACACCGCAGCTGGCAGCCGTCCACCAGCTCCCCGTCGCCGAGCGGTCCGGCCGCGTGCGAACACGCCCCGTCCACCGCCACCAGCGTCCCAGCGAGGTTGGCGACGACCACCGGTCGGCCCCCGACCGTGACGGTCAGCACGGCCCCGGGAGGCAGGTCGGCGGCCTCGACGACCGCCACGGGCCTGGCCATCAGGCGACACCCACCAGCGGCAGCCCCCGCAGGTCCGGCTCCTCGGGCTCCGGGCCCGGCGCCCACCGCCCGGCGCACACCGCGTCGATGTGCGCCTTGAAGGCGTCGAGCCCCAGCCGGTTGACCGTCTGGCTCAGCGTCTCCCCGCGGTCGCGCAGCGCCTCCCAGATGCCAATGATCGCCTCGGTGACCGCCGGGACGTCGGGTTCTGAGACCCGTCCCACGATGCGGGCGAAGGCGCCGGCCGGCACGTCGCCGCCGAGCCACACCTGGTAGCCGAGCATCGTCGTCCCGCTAAGCGTCACCTTGCCCCCGGAGAAGCCGAGGTCGGCGATCTGGTGCTGCGCGCACGAGTTCGGGCACCCCGATACGTGCACGCGCAGGCCCGTGCTGCGCGCCAGGGCGGGGTGGCCGGCCAGCGCCGCGCCGAGCGTCTGGGCTGGTGTGATCGCCAGCGCGCAGACCGGTCCGCCGGTGCACGCCCGCACGTCAACCGCTTGGTCGGCGCCGTCCAGGCCCAGGTTGCTGGGCGCCAGGCCGTCGCGGACAGCCGGCACCTGCGCCAGCGCGACGTCGCGCAACCCGACGTTCTGGTTGCGGGTGAGGTACAGGGTCGCGTCGGCGTGGGCCTCGGCCAGCGCCGCCAGCAGTCGCAGGTCGGCGCCGTCCAGGTCGCCCAGCGGCACCGGCACGGTCACCAGCGCGCGGCCTGGGACGCGCTGGGGGCGCACGCTGCTGCCCCAGCCGCCCGGCGGCCCCAAGGCCAGCACCGCGGCGACCGACGTGGGGTCGGGTGCGGCGACGGGGACAGGGGCGGGGCGGGGCCGGGCCTTCACCTTGGCGAAGGCCGACGTGAACAGGGTGGCGAAGGCCTGCTCGCCCAGCTTCTGGACGAGGAACTTCATCCGCCCCTTCGCCGGGCGGTCGAGGTCGCCGTGGGTGGCGAACACCTCGATGACGGCCTCGGCAGCGGCGACGACCTCGGTGCGGGGCACGAAGGCGGCGAGCGGGATCGCGAGGAACGGCGCCTTGCCGGCGCTCCCACCGGCGAAGAGCTCGTAGCCGAGTTCGTCGTCGTCGCGGACGGTGGAGACGAACCCGATGTCGTTGACGCGGGCGTGGTCGCGGCACGCGGGACAGCCGCCGAAGGCCACGTTCACCCGTGAGGGCAGACGGCAGTTCAGCCCGGGCGCACGGGCGAGGATCGCGGCGGACACCGCCTGCGCGTCCGGGTGGCAGTCGAACGGCTCGTCGAGGCTCACCCCGGCGTCCGGGCAGGCCATCACGTTGCGCAACGTGTGGCCGCACGTGGATCCGGTGGTCAGGCCGAGGGCGGTGACCGCGCCCAGCACCGTGGTCACGTGCCGGGCCTCGACGTGGTGCAGCTCGATCTGCTGGCGGGTGGTCAGGTGCACCCAGCCGCGGCCGAAGCCGTCGGCGATGTCGGCCACGCCGCGGGCGGTGACGGCATCCAGGCGGCCGCCGGGGATGCGCACGCGCACCATGAACACGCCGGGCTGAGCTTGGGCGCAGACACCGTGCATCTTCAGGGCGTAGCGCTCGTCGGCGGACAGCCAGTCGTCACCCTCGGCGGTGAGCCGGTCGAGGTCAACTGGCAACCCGGCACGTTTGGCGGCGGCGATGTCGGGACGGGTCATGGGGCGCTCCTGTCGTCGGTGCCGGGTGGGCGGTAGCGGTAGCCGACCCCGCGCACGGTCTCCAGGAAGCGGCCGGCGGGGCCGAGCTTGCGCCGTAGCCGGCTGATCTGGTGCTTGACCTGGGCGGGGTCGCCGGACTGCGCGTGCCCCCACGCCTCGCGGGCGATGTGCGCGGGGGAGCACACGACCTGCGGACGACGGACGAGCGCGCTCAGCACGGCGAACTCGAGCGCACCGAGCGCGACCGAGCGCGGGCCTGACCGGGCGATCGCGGTCGCCGGGCACAGCTCGATGGCGTCGCCGCCGCCGACGCCGACGTGGATCCGGCGGCCGGCCCAGCCTTCGAGCGCGCGGATGAGGTCTGCCGTGCGGTAGCGGGTGGGCATGACCGCCACGGGCGCGCCCGCGTCCTCGAACGCCCGTGCCGTCACCGGACCCACCGCCGCGACGGCGACACGCCCGTGCAGGGCGTCGACCAGGGCGTGTCGCAACCCCGCCTGCTCGGCGATGGCGAAGAGGTTCGCCACGGCCGGCGAGCTGGTCGCCACGACCACGTCGAGCTCGCCGTCCACCGCCGCGCGGACGAGCCGGTGCGCCGGACCCGGGTCGGCGGGCAGCACGCACCGGTAGGCCGCGGCCGTCATGACGTCGACCCCGTTCGCCACCAGGGCGGCGTAGGAGGCGCCGGTGTCCGCGCCGTGCACCTGCACCGCGACGGCGGTCGCGGGTGTGGTCCTGGCGGCCAGCCACCCGGCGACGTCGGCGTCGGTCTCCTGTGGGGAGACGAACTGCGCATCGCCGCCGAGGCTGCGCAGCCCCGCGAGCGCCTTGGGGCCGCGCGCGACCGCGGGCGTGGACGCCACCAGCAGGCGGAGCGCCCCACCCAGGCCGGAGGCCTCGGCGGCTTCCCCCCACGCGCGCATCCCCACCCCTGTGGACGCCACGAGCCACGCGGGCTCGGCCCGCAGGATGGCCACCGTCTCGATGTGCAGCCGACGGTCCGACGCGGGGGGCACCGTGTCGAGCGTCGGCCCGTGCGTGACCTGCGCCCCGCGTCGTCGGAGCGCATCCACGAGCTCCCCGCCCTTGCGCTGGGCGGTGATCCCGACGCGCACGCCATCCACAGTGGGTACTCCTTTGCGTTGTGCAACGGGAGGACCATGGTCACCGGGGGGGATGAGCACCGCGCTACACGGGTGTTTCCACAGCGTGAACCCTTGGTCGCGCGGGGCCGCGACCGGTGGAACGGTGCTCGGCGCCGAAGCTGTCCGAGGGTTCGGGCAGCCAGCGGCAGGCGACCGCGGCGAGCAGGGCGGACACCGCCATCACCGAGAAGAAGACCGTCGGCCCGGTGAAGAGCAGCAGCGTGAGGTAGGCCAGGGCGCCCACGTTGCCGTACGCCCCGACCAGCCCCGAGATCTGGCCACCGACCCGCCTCTTGACCAGGGGTACGATGGCGTAGGTCGCCCCTTCGCCGGCCTGGACGAAGAACGAGCAGGCCATCACGGCACCGACCGCCAGGGCCACCGGCCACCCGGGGCCGATGGTGGCGACCATCCCGTAACCCGCGGCGAGGCACACCAGCAGCACGAGCAGGGTGCGACGGCGGCTGCCCAGCAGGTCGCTGCACAACCCGCCGGCGGGGCGGGAGCCGAGGTTCATGAACGCGAACGCGCTCCCGGTCGCGCCGGCCGCCACCACCCCGAGCCCGAACGTCTCCCCGAAGAACGTCGGCAGCATCGACACGACGGCGAGCTCCGAGCCGAACGTGACCGCGTACGCCAACGACAGGACCGCCACCGATCGAAACGGGTACGTGTCGTCGTCGGCGTAGGCGCCGTCAAGCGCGGGACGGTTGACGCGCCAGATGCCGCGGACCTGCACGACCAACGCGAGCGCGAGCACGGCCACGACCGCCCACAGCGCCGGGTCGCTCAGCAGGCCGATCCACCGCAAGCGCCAGGCGAGCAGCGCCAGCACGCCGGCCATCGGCACCTGCAGGGCGACGAGACCGATGACCCCGGCGCGACTGGTCACCTCCAGGGCGCCCTGACGCGCCGGCGTGAGGTAGGCGCTGCCGTCGGGGGTGTCGCGCACCGCCCGCAGATAGTACAGCCCGTACGCCAGCGCCATCAGGCCGGTGAGCCCGATGGACCACCGCCACCCGTCGGCGCCCCCGAGGACCGCGGCGACCGCCGGCAGCGTGAAGGCTGCAGCAGCCGACCCGAAGTTGCCCCATCCCCCGTAGATGCCCTCGGCCATGCCCACCTCCCGGGGCGGGAACCACTCGGCGACCATGCGGATGCCGACCACGAAGCCGGCCCCGACGACGGACAGGGCGAGCCGTGCAGCCACCATGAGCTCGAAGGTGGTGGCCAGGGCGAAGACGGTGCAGGGCAGGAACGCGTAGATCAGGATCGCCGCGTACACGCGGCGCGGGCCCCACCGGTCCAGCGCCATGCCGATCAGGACGCGGGCCGGCACCGTCAGCGCCACGTTGCACAGCGCCAGCGTCATGAGCTGGTCGCGGTCCAGTCCCAGCTCACGCCCGATCGTGGAGGCAAACGGCGCGAAGTTGAACCACACGACGAAGGACAGGAAGAACGCGAACCAGGTCAGGTGCAGGATGCGGAAGCGGCCCGAGAACGAGCACAGCGCTCTGAGCCTGCTGGTGGCGGCGGCGGTACGGCGCATGGGGGCGTCTCCACTCGTCGGATGCGGTTCGGGCGGGAGGCGGGCACACGATGCGCGCGGCGTGTGCCGGCACGGCGACGTGGGTGTGTCCGGCAGGAGACGTTTGCGTCGACGGGGTGGGCGACGAAGCGTTCACACGCTGGACACGTGCGCCCAACCGCGGCGAGCAGCAGGTCCACCACCCGGACCGGTTGCGAGCTCCGTTGGTGCGACGGGCAGAGCGCTTCGTGGAGGTGGGCTGGGACGAGGCGCTCGACGTCGCCGCCGACGGCTTCCTGCGCATCCGCGAGCGTGCCGGCGCCGCCGCCAACGCGGTCCTGACCGGGGCGTCCCTGACCAACGAGAAGGCCTACCTGGCCGGCAAGTTCGCCCGGCTGGCCCTGCGCATACCCACGTCGACCCGAACGGGCGGCTGTGCATGTCCTCGGCCGGCGCCGCCGCGGCGCGCAGGTCGCCGTCGTGGACCCGCGTGGGGGCAAGCTGGTGCGCACCGGCGACCTCCACCTGGCGCTGCGTCCCGGCTCGGACGCAGCGCTGGCTGCCGGGCTGCTGCGCGAGCTGGACGTGCTGGGCCTGGTCGACGCCGCGTTCGTGGCCGAGCGCACCGTCGGGTACGACGCGGCGCGCCGTGCGGCCGAGCCGTGGACCCTGGCACGCACCGCCATGGTGACCGGGGTGGCCGGTACCAGCGTCACCGCGCTGGCGCGCCTGCTCGGCCAGAGCCGCCGGGCGTTGCTGCTGCACGCCCGCGGAGCCGAGCAGCAGGTCACCGGAACCGACAACGTCCTGGCCTGGATCAACGTGGCCCTGGCCGCGGGCCACGCCGGCCGACGCGGGTCGGGGATCGTCACGCTGACCGGGCAGCGCAACGGTCAAGGTGCGCGCGAGCACGGGCAGCGCGCCGACCAGCTGCCGGGCTACCGACGCATCGACGACCCTGCCGACCGGGGGGTCGTGGCCGAGCGCTGGGGTGTGGACCCCGCAACGCTGCCCGGACGCGGCCTGACCTACATGGAGATCCTCGCCGCCGCGGGGCGGGGCGAGATCGCCGGCGCGCTGGTGATCTCCACCAATCCCGCCGTGTCCGGCCCGAACTCCGCTGGGGTGCGCGCGAGCCTGGACGCGCTCGACCACCTCGTGGTGGTCGACCCGTTCCTCTCCGAGACCTGCCGCTACGCCAGTGTCGTCCTGCCCGGCTCGACGTTCGCCGAGGACGAAGGCACCGTCACGACCACCGACGGCGGGGTCGTGCGCATCGACCAGGCGGTGGCGCCGCCGGCGCTGCGCGGTGACCTCGACGTGCTGCGCGGGCTCGCCCACCGCTTCGGCGTGCGCCGCCAGTTCGACTTCCACGCGGGCCGGGAGGTGTTCGCGGAGCTGTGCCGGGTCAGCGAGGGTGGCCCCGCCGACTACGCGGGGCTGGACTGGCAGGCGCTCCGGGACCGTGGGGGCATCTTCTGGCCGGCGCCGCACAGCCGACCCGCGGGCACCCCGCGGCTGCACCTCGACCGCTTCGCCCACCCCGATGGACGGGCGCGCTTCACGCCGGTGGTGCCCGTCGGCCCGGTCGTGGTCCCCGACGCCGCGTACCCGCTGGTGCTGGCGACCGGGCGCCACCGCGACCAGTACCTGTCGGGCAACCAGACCCGGCGCATCGCCGACCTGAACCGCCGGGCGCCCGAACCAGTCGTGGAGGTGCACCCCGACGCCGCGGTGACGGCTGGCCTGGTCGAGGGCTCGCGAGCCCGCCTGGTCTCACGCCAGGGTCGGGCGGAGCTCGCCTGGGCCCCGAACCCCGCACTCCGGCCCGACACCCTGTTCGTGCCCTACCACTGGCCGGGGATCAACGAGCTGACCAGTGACGCGCTGGACCCCGTCAGCGGCATCGCGGCGGTCAAGCACACCCCGGTCGCACTGTCCCCGGTCGGTCGCGCCACGGTGGCGCCCACGGCCGAGCCACACCGCCCACCCCGTCACGCGGCGCGCTGACCCGCCCGCACACCCCGGTTGCACTTCAGGCCGCGCCCCGAACAGCCGACGCATAGGGCATCTCGCACAAAAAGCGAGGGCACGACGCCTCAGCCATGCTGGCTCGAAGGGACGAGGAATCGGATGAACGACAACGATGATGAGCTGCTCACGCCTGCGGAGGTCGCGAAGATGTTCGGCGTGGACCCGAAGACGGTCACCCGGTGGGCGAAGGCGGGCAAGCTACCGGCGATCCGCACGCTCGGCGGTCACCGCCGCTACCGCGCCTCGGACGTTCGCCGACTGCTGCGCGGTGACCAGCTCGGCGATCCCGAATCCTGACCACTGCCGCAGCATCTGCGCGCACCGGGCGCAGACGGCGGGTCGACCCGGCGAGCGGCTTCGGGCGTGATCAGGTCTTGATGCGGCCGGTTTCGTATACCCACATCGCGATCTCGACCCGGTTCCTGGCGTGGAGCTTGCGCATGAGGCTGGCGATCAGGACCTCCTTCTCCCGGGCGGTGAGGGGCTCGATGGGCTGCGCGGGCCTCGGTCCGGTGCGGCGGCCGTCGGCGGCCTGACCGACGACGGCGATGCCGGGCTGGGCGTCGAGGATCATGGTGAGGCCGGCCCGGACGATGTCCTGGTCGTCGGCGACGAGCACGCGGATGGTCATCATCGGCTACCGCCCGCTCGTACATGCGGTAGCGGGCGCGCGGGTCATACCGGCGATGGCCCGACGCCTGCAGCGTCCGATAGCGGCGGTGCGCTGACAGCATCAACGCCAACGCACGACCCAGATCACCCATCCCCCGATCCGCAGGTCGAGCCCCCCAACATTCAAGGACAAGTCCGCGGCCGACCTTCCCGCAGGACGGCGGCGACACGTGGCAACCCTGGAGGTGCGGCGGAACTCGGACGGCTTCCGCATCCGCCAACCCAGCGCCAGCACGCAGGTTACCCGGCGGTAGATGGGGTGGGAGGGACAGATATGTCGCCGAGACCCCATCTACCGGCCGGTAACCCGGGGGTGGACCCGAAGGTCTCCGAGATCGGGGCCGTGAGCAGGCGTGCGGGCAGCCCCGGATCCCCGAGCTCCGCGACAGGTCAGCAGAGTCGGCGGCGCCCGCAGCGGCGAGGCCATCGACACGCACGGGCGGTGGCGGTGTAGCGTCAGCACGATGCGCGCCCGCCGGCACGTCACCAGGGACGAGCGCCGGGCGCGGCTCGTCGCCCGCCACCACCTCGCCAGGACCGCCACCGACGTCGCCACGGCCGTGCGCGACCTGGTGGCGGTGCACTCCAGCGACCCGGCGACCCCCTACCTCGCGCTGTGGGCACGCGTGCCGGCGTTCACGGTCGCCGACCTCGACCGTGCGCTCTACGAGGCGCGCTCACTGTGGCGCCTGCACGCCATGCGCCGCACGCTATTCGTCGTGCCCACCGACCGCGCCCCGGTGTTCCAGGCGGCGTGCGGCCGGGAGATCGCGCGCGGGGAGCGACGCAGGCTCGAAGCCTGGGTCGCTCAGGCGCGTGGTGGGGACGACACGCAGCCCTGGCTGCGCGCGGTCGAGGAGGCCACTGCGGCGGTGCTGGCCGACGGCGTCGCCCGTGACACCCGGGAGCTCACGGCCGCGGTCGAGGAGCTGTCGCTGCGCGTCCGTGTGGGATCGGGGCGGTGGGCGAGCGAGGTCTCTCTGGCGTCGCGCCTGCTGCCACTGCTGGCCATCGACGGTGACGTCGTGCGGGCACGCCCGGCCGGGACGTGGCGGTCCAGCCAGTACCAGTGGTCGGATGCCGGGTCATGGTTCGACGCCCGGCTGCCCGACGATCCCACCGTCGGGTCAGATTCTGCGGATGCCGCCGCGATCCTCAGCCGCTGGTGGCTGGGCGCCCACGGGCCGGCGACCCTGACCGACCTGAAGTGGTGGACGGGTTGGACCGTGCGCGCCACCCGGGCTGCCCTGGCGGCCATCGGCGCGGTCGAAGTCGACCTCGACCACCAGTCATCCGGCTGGGTGCTGCCCGACGACGTCGACGCCCCCACGCCTGCCAGTGCCGGCGTCGCGCTGCTGCCGGGGCTCGATCCCACGGTCATGGGGTGGAAGGAGCGCGACTGGTACCTCGGCGACCACGCCGGCCCGCTGTTCGACCGCAACGGCAACGCCGGCCCGACGGTCTGGGTGGAGGGTCGCGTCGTCGGCGGCTGGGGGCAGCGACCCGACGGCGAGGTCGTGACCCGCCTGCTCGAGGACGTCGGCTCGGACGCTGCCGACCGTGTGGCCGCAGAGGCCGCCGCCCTCACCGCGTGGTGCGACGGCACGGTCGCCTTCCCCCGCTTTCCCAGCCCTCTTGGGACCGAGCTGAGCCGGCCTGCGTAGTCCGGGTCGCGGTTTCCGCCACCCGGACGACACAGCACCCGGTGTGGCGGGCGAGCGGGCGTCTTGCCCCCGGGGCCCACCCACGTCACCATGGCCTCGACCATGTCCGACACCCGGCCGGCGGCGCTCGCCGCCCTCCTCGCGCCCGGACGCACCCAGTTGGCCGAGCTCCTCGAGCATCCCGGACAGCTGCACGTCGGGCCGCCGCTGCGCGCCTACACGCTCGCCCTGCTGGCCGAGCGTGCCGGGCCGCTGCTGGTGGTGGTCCCGACCGAACGCGACGCCGAGGGCGCCGGCGACGACCTGGCCGCATTTCTCGGGCAGCGCCAGGTCGCCCACTTCCCGGCATGGGAGACCCTGCCTCACGAGCGCCTGTCCCCCCAGCCCGCCACCGTTGGTCAGCGCCTGCGGGTCCTCGACCGCCTGCGCAAGCCCGAAGGAGGGCTGCGCGCCGTCGTCGCCCCGGTGCGCGCGCTGCTGCAACCCATGGACCCGCGCCTGGGCGAGCGGGAGCCGATCCGCCTGCACCCCGGCTACGCCGGGGGACTCGACGGGCTGGTCGAGGCCCTCGCGACACTGGGGTACGTGCGCACCACCATGGTCGAGAAGCGTGGCGAGTTCGCGGTCCGCGGCGGCATCGTGGACGTGTTCCCCACGGCCAGTGACCACCCGGTGCGGGTGGAGTTCTGGGGCGATGACATCGACGCGGTCCGGGAGTTCGCCGCCGGTGACCAGCGCAGCCTCGGCCCGCTCGCCGAGGTCGCCCTCGACGCGGCACGCGAGCTCGTGCTGGACGCCGAGACGGCCGCCACCGCGCGCCTGCTGGCCGCTCGGATCCCAGCGATGGCCGAGCCGCTGGGCCTGCTCGCGGAGGGCATCGCCTTCGAGGGCATGGAGGCGCTGGTGACCGCCATCCACCCGACCCCGGCCTACCTGCCGGACTTCCTGCCGCCCGACGCCGGGGTCGCGGTCGTCGAGCCGATCCGGACCGCCGACCGGGCCGTGGAGCTGCGCGAGCAGGCCGCCGCGCTGCTGATCGCGGGCTGGGGCACCGAGGGGGCCGCCGAGGGCTCCCTGGACAGCGGCGACGACGTCGTGGGGTTCGCCGAGTGGGACACCGTGCGTGCCCGGGTCCGCGGGCCGCTCTGGGACCTGACGGCATTCGGCGGGCAGGCCGATGTGCCCGGACGAGGATGGGACACCTTCCGCGGTGACATCGCCGCCGCGGCCACACAGGTGCGCCGACTGTCGGCCGACGGCCACACCGTCGTGCTGACCACCGCGGGTCACGGCCCGGCGCTGCGCCTCGCGGAGGTGCTGCGCGACGAGGGGCTGGCCGCGCCGGTCGCCGCGACCGCCCCTGCGCCCGCCAGCGGGCAGGTGACCATCACCGAGTCGCCGTTGCGCGAAGGCTTCCTGTCAGCCGACCTCGGCCTGGCGGTGCTCGGCGAGTGGGACCTCTTCGGGCCGCGCCGCAGCCGGTCGTCGCGTCGGCTGCCCAGCAGGCGTGTCGCGGGCGAAGCGGTCCTGGACCTGACCGAGGGCGACTACATCGTGCACGCCGTCCACGGGGTGGGCCGCTACGCGGGCATGGTCACCCGCGAGCTGCGGGGCCCGACCACCACGGTGGGCGGGGGCACCACCGGGTCGGTCACCCGCGACTACGTGGTGCTGACCTATGCCGACGGGGACCGGCTGTTCGTCCCGAGCGACCAGGTCGACGCCATCACCAAGTACGTGGGTGGCGAGCAGCCGCGGGTCATGCGCATGGGCGGCGGCGACTGGCAGCGCGCCAAGGGCAAGGTCAAGAAGGCCGTTGCCGACATGGCCGCCGAGCTGATCCGCCTGTACTCGGCACGCATGCACGCCGAGGGGCATGCCTTCAGCGTGGACACCGCCTGGCAGACCGAGCTGGAGCACGCCTTCCCCTTCGAGGAGACCCCCGACCAGGTCGCCGCCATCGACGAGGTCAAGCAGGACATGGAGGCTCCTCTGCCGATGGACCGGTTGATCTGCGGCGACGTCGGCTTCGGCAAGACCGAGATCGCCGTGCGGGCAGCGGCCAAGGCGGTGTTCGACGGCAAGCAGGTCGCGGTGCTCGTCCCCACCACCCTGCTCGCCCAGCAGCACGGCGAGACGTTCACCGAGCGCTTCGCGGGCTTTCCCGTCAAGGTCGAGGTGCTGTCGCGCTTCAAGAACCCGAGCGAGCAGAAGGCGATCCTCGACGGGCTCGCAGCCGGCACCGTCGACCTCGTGATCGGCACCCACCGCCTGCTCGGCGCCGACATCGCGTTCAAGGCCCTCGGTCTCATCGTGGTCGACGAGGAGCAGCGCTTCGGCGTCGCGCACAAGGAGAAGCTGAAGGCGCTGCGCACCAGCGTGGACGTGCTCACGATGACCGCGACACCGATCCCCCGCACGATGGAGATGGCGGTCACCGGCATCCGCGACCTGTCAACGATCGACACCCCGCCCGAGGATCGCCAGCCGGTCGTCACCCAGGTGGGTCACTGGGACGAGTCCCTGGCCGCGCTCGCCGTCCGTCGCGAGCTGCTCCGGGAAGGGCAGGTGTTCTGGGTCCACAACCAGGTGTCCACCATCGACGCGGCCGCACAGCGGGTGCGCGAGCTGGCGCCCGGTGCGCGGGTCGAGATGGCCCACGGGCGCATGGACGAGTCCGCGCTGGAACGGGTCATGGTGCGCTTCTGGCAGCGGGAGTTCGATGTCCTGGTCTCGACCACGATCATCGAGTCGGGCCTCGACATCCCGAACGCCAACACCCTCGTGGTCGAGCGGGCGGACCTGCTGGGGCTGGCCCAGCTGCACCAGCTGCGGGGGCGCATCGGTCGCGCCGGGGAGCGCGGGTACGCGTACTTCTTCTTCCCCGAGCAGACGTCGATGACCGAGGAGGCGCACAAGCGCCTGGAGACCATCTCGACGGCCACGGGTCTCGGGCAGGGCCTGTCGATCGCCCTGCGCGACCTGGAGATCCGTGGGGCCGGCAGCGTCGTCGGCGCCGACCAGTCCGGGCATGTCGCCAGCGTCGGCTTCGAGGAGTACGCCCGGCTGATGAAGGAGGCGGTCGAGGAGTTCCGCCGCGGCGGCCGTGCGGTCGAGCCCGAGCCCGAGGTCTCCATCGACCTGCCCGTCGACGCGCACCTGCCGAAGGACTACATCGCCGACGAGGGCTTGCGCCTGGACGCCTACCGCAAGGTCGCCTCCGTGCGCGACGCCGCGGGTGTCAAGGCCGTGCGTGGCGAGCTGACCGACCGTTACGGTGCCCTGCCCCCGCCGGCGGAGCGCCTGCTGGCGGTTGCGGCGCTGCGCGCGGCAGTCCGCCGCTGGGGCGTGACCCACATCACGACCACCCCCCGGCGAACGGTGCGGGTGTCCCCGGTGCAGCTCGCCGACTGGCAGGAGATCCGGCTGTCGCGCGAGCACCGCGATGCCGTCTACAACCCCACGGCGGGCGCGTTGGAGCTGCCACTCGCGCGCGCCGGGGACCTCGTCGGGACGGTCGCTCGCCAGCTCGGGGCGATCCTGTCGGCGCCCCGCCGCTGACATACACTGGCGCACGCCCCCCGCAATCTCCGAGGACGGTCCCATTCCAGTGCGTACTACCACGCTCATTGCTCCTGCCCGCCTGCGTCTTTTGGTGTTCGTGGCCGTGGCGGCGCTGCTCGCCGCGTGCGCCCCGGAAGGCGCGAGCAGCCCGGATGTGGCTGCCACCGTCAACGGTGAGGAGATCCCGATCTCCCTGCTGGAGGAGCGGTTCGAGGCGATCGAGGGCAACCCCCAGTTTGCCGAGCAGGCCGCCCAGGACGAGAGCGGCGAGTTCGGGGACCAGGTGCAGGCTGAGCTCCTCACCGTGCTGATCCGCTCCGAGGTGCTGGAGCAGGGCGCAGCCGAGATGGACGTCGAGCCCACCGACGAGGACATCGAGGCCAAGCGGGCCGAGGTCGTCGAGGAGGTCGGCGGCGACGAGGCCTTCGAGGAGGTCATCGAGACCAACAACCTCACCGAGGAGACCGTCCAGGACCAGATCCGCGAGCTCGCTCTGCAGGACCTGGTGGCCGAAGAGCTCACCGCCGACCTGGACGTCGACGAGGACGAGGTCCAGACCGCCTACGACCAGACGTACGGCACGGCCTCCGCCCGCCACATCCTGCTGGAGACCGAGGAGGCGGCCCAGCAGGCCCGCCAGCGTCTCGAGGACGGCGAGGACTTCGGCGAGTTGGCACAGGAGCTCTCCACCGACCCCAGCGCGGCGGACAACGCCGGTGACCTCGGCGAGTTCACCCGCGGCCAGATGGTCCCCGAGTTCAGCGAGGCGGTCTTCGACGCCGAGGAGGGCGACATCCTCGGGCCGGTGGAGACCGACTTCGGGTTCCACATCATCGAGGTCCAGGAGGTCGATCAGGGCCCCCCGCTCAGCGAGGTCGAGGACGAGCTGCGCGACCAGCTGCTCGAGGGCGAGCGCTCCACCATCGTGGGGGAGTGGCTCACCGAGCAGCTGGAGGAGGCCGAGATCACCGTCAACCCCCGCTTCGGCGAGTGGGACGCCGAACAGGGTGTCGTGACCCCGCCGGGCGGTGCCGAGGACGAGGACGAGGGCGCCGACGGCGGTGCCGACGGGGACACGGTTCCGCCGCCACCGCCTCCCGCGGGCGACGACGACGTTGAACCGACCACCTCGCCGGCCCCGGTTGACCCAGGCCAGGACGAGGACGCCGACGCGGACGCCGACGCCGACGCGGGCGCCGACGAGGGCGCCGACGAGGGCGCCGACGAGGGCGCGGACGCCGACGCGGACGCGGACGCCGACGACGGGTCGTAGCCCGGCCGCCTGCGCGCAACGCCCATGACCGACCAGGCTGCGGCCCGCCTCGTCCTGGTCGACACCTGCGACCAGCTGCCCGGCCTTCTGCCGTTGCACGCCTGGTCGGCGCTGACCCGCAGCGAGCTGGTCCTCGTCGGCTCCGATGACCACCCCTTCCGGAGTCAGCTGCAGCTGGCCGACCTGCCCTGCCGGACGGTCCCGGCCCCCACCGGCGGCGCGCTGGGCCGCACGGACCTGCTCTCGGGGGTCAGCCCCGGGGCCGCACGCCAGGCCGAGCGGGTGGTCGCGCTGGCCGAGCAGCACGGCGAGGTCGCCTACCTGTTCGGGCCGGGCGACGACGAGCCCTTCACCCGCACCCTCGGGATGGAGGCCGCCCGAGCGGGCGTCGAGGTGGAGATGGTCTACTTCGCGTTGGCGCCCAAGGGCGCGCGGCTGCTCGACCTCGTACGTGTGCAGGAGCAGCTCCTGGCTCCCGACGGCTGCCCGTGGGACCGGGAGCAGACGCACGAGAGCCTGCTGCGCTACGCGGTGGAGGAGGTCTACGAACTGGCCGAGGCGGTCACCGCCGGTGACGCCTCCGGGATCCGCGAGGAGCTCGGCGACGTCCTGCTGCAGGTGGTCTTCCACGCGCAGCTGGCCGAGCAGAGCGAGCACCCCGGCGAGCGCTTCACGATCGACGACGTCGCCGGTGGGATCGCGGACAAGCTCGTGCGCCGCCACCCGCACGTCTTCGGCGACGCACAGGCGACGACGGCCTCCTCGGTGATGGCCAGCTGGGAGGAGCTCAAGGCGGCGGAGAAACCCGAACGCGACGGGGTGTTCGACGGGGTGGTCGCCGCCCAGCCGGCGCTCGGCTACGTCGGCAAGCTGCAGTCCCGCGCGGCGCGCGCCGGCTTCGACTGGGAGCACGACGCCGACGCCGTCGCACGGGTGCGCGCCGAGCTCGACGAGCTGCTCGCCGCCGAGGACGCCGACCGCCGCGCAGAGGAGGTCGGCGACCTGCTGATGAGCGTCGCCGGGCTCGCCCGCCGTCTGGGTGTCGACGCGGAGTCGGCGCTGCGCGGCGCCGCCCACCGGTTCCGCACGCGGTTCGCGGCCATGGTGGCGCTCGCCGAGCGGCCCCTGGCGGAGCTGTCGCGCGCCGAGTGGCTCGCGTTGTGGGAGCGGGCCAAGCGCGCCGAGGCCTGACCCGGTCGATGGTGGCCGGGCAGGGCAGAATGGGCGTCGACACCGCAAACGAGGAGGCATGCCATGGCTGTCCAGCCGCTCGGGCTGCACCACGTGACCGCGATCGCCACCGACCCCGCCCGCAACGTGGAGTTCTACTCCCGCGCGCTGGGGCTGCGGCTGATCAAGCAGACGGTCAACTTCGACGCGCCCGACACCTACCACCTGTACTACGGCGACAACGTCGGGACGCCCGGAACGGTCATGACGTTCTTCCCCTGGCCCGGCTCACCCCGGGGCCGCCATGGCACCGGGCAGGCCACGACCACGTCCTTCTCGATCCCCGAGGCCTCGCTCGGCTACTGGAAGAACCGCCTCGAGCAGCTCGGCGTCGAGGTCATGGATGCGGTGACGCGCAGCAGCGAGGACGCGCTCACGTTCGCCGACCCCGACGGCCTACGCGTCGAGCTCGTCGCCCATCCGGGGGCGAACGGCGCCGTGGCATGGGAGCGCAGCGACGTGCCGGGCGACCACCAGATCCGCGGGTTCCACTCGGTGACGTTGACCGAGACCATGGCTGATGCCACCGCCCGGATGCTGCTGGAGCAGCTCGGCTTCACGCTGGTCGAGGAGGCCAGCGACCGGTGGCGCTTCGCGGTCGGGGAGGGCGGCCCCGGCCGCCAGGTGGACGTGCTGGTGGAGCCCGAGGCGCCGGACGGGCTGGTCGCGGCCGGCACCGTGCACCACATCGCCTGGCGCGCCCCCGACGACGCCAGCCAGGAGCTCTGGCGGGAGGAGCTGGTGGAGCAGGGCGTGTCGGTCACGCCCATCATCGACCGGCAGTACTTCCACTCCATCTACTTCCGCGAGCCAGGAGGGGTCCTGCTGGAGGTGGCGACCGACCCCCCCGGCTTCGATATCGACGAGCCGCTCCTGGAGCTCGGCCGCAGGCTGCAGCTGCCCCCGTGGCTGGAGCCCAGTCGCGAGCAGATCGAACGGACCCTGCCGGACCTGAAGCTCGTCGAGGACCGTGCCGCCGAGGCCGCCGAGACCGAGGCCGCCGAGACCGAGGGTGACGCGTGACCGACGGGGACTTCACGCACCGCTTCATCCCCGGCACGGACCCGTCGGCGCCGACCCTGCTGCTGCTCCACGGCACCGGCGGCACCGAGGACGACCTGCTGCCGCTGGCGGGTCACCTCAGCCCGGGCAGCGGGGTGCTCAGCCCCCGCGGCAAGGTCACCGAGCAGGGGATGAACCGATGGTTCCGGCGCCTTGCGGAGGGGGTGTTCGACCGGGAGGACATCGTCGCCAGAGCCGGCGAGCTGGCCGCCTTCGTGGGCGCTGCCGCCCACGAACACGGCTTCGAGCCGAGTCGGGTGGTCGCGGTCGGGTTCTCCAACGGCGCGAACATCGCCGCGGCGCTGCTCCTGCTGCATCCCCGGGTGCTGCGCGGCGCCGCGCTGTTCTCGTCGATGCTGCCGCTGCGGCCCGACACCCCGCCCGACCTCGGCCATGCCGGGGTGTTCATGAGCTCGGGTCGGGTCGACCCGATGGCCCCGCCCGGCCAGGCCGAGGCGCTGGCCACGCTGCTGACCGACGCCGGCGCGGCCGTCACCCTCCAGTGGCACGACGCCGGCCACCGCCTCGGGCCCGAGCAGCTCCCCCCGGCCCGGGACTGGCTGACCAAGCTGGCGACGGCGATGGCCGGCGGGTCGAGCACGCTGCCCTGACCCCCGGTGCGCCGTGGCGTCCGGCCGGCCAGGGTTGCGCGCCGCACCACGGGGAACCCTCCACCGATCGCGTCGTCCGTGTACCGAGGAGGGCCACCAGATGAGTGACGTCCACACCAATCCCAACGACAAGCCGGTCACCGGCACGCCTCGCGCCGACCAGCGAGACGAGTACACGTTGCGCATCCCCAAGCCGGGCGGCGGCGGGCCCGTGCGCGGGGCGATCAAGACGACCGAGTTCTGGATGACCATCGCCCTGGTGTTGCTGGTCCTGCTGGCGGCCTACGTCGGCGGGGACTCGCTGGAGCGCGTCGACGGATGGCGTTTCGCCACGTGGGCGGTCATGGCGTACGTGATCAGCCGTGGGCTCGCCAAGCTCGGCAACCGCGCCGACGCGAGCCACGACCTGGAGCCTGCGCGCCACCGGTGAGCGGTGCGCAGGCCCGGCCGTCCGCCGCCTCAACTGGCCGGGCCCTGCTCGCGGGCTCGCGCGGTCCCGCCCAGCCGCCCGTCGTACCGCTATGGTTTGCCTGTCGGGGCGGGTGCTGTGGCACTACGTCCGCGTCGAGCATGCGAGGAGCCATTGATGGGGCGAGCGACAGCACTGCTGGTCGTGGTCCTGGTCGCCGGCGGTTGCGGGGGTGGCCAGGACGAGGTGGCAGGCGCTACGGCGGGCACGGCGGTCGAGGAGGAGCGCTACCTGAATCACCTGCGCACCCGTGACGCGCTGTTCCAGGACGCCGATGCGGCCGACCTGATCGCCACGGGCCGAGCTGTGTGCGACCAGCTCGACCAGGGCGCCGACGCCGCGACCGCCGCCGGCGCCACGCCCGACGACTGGACCGCCCACCAGTCCGAGACGCTCACGCGGGCGGCCATCAGTAACTACTGCCGCCAGCACCTGGCCCCGTAGGCTCGCCGGGCGCGCGATCGGGTTCGCGACGGACGTCCCCCGTGGTGGGTGTGGCAGGTGTTGTGTCGATAGTCTCGAGAGGCGTAGAGTTGACCGTTCCTGACCAACGGGGAGTGTGAACCTCAAGTGGAGATCGAGAGTTTACGGGCCCGGGAGCTGCTGGATTCCCGCGGCCATCCCACCGTGGAGGTGGACGTCAGGCTCGTCGACGGCTCGTTTGGCCGCGCTGCGGTGCCGAGCGGGGCGTCGACCGGCCAGTTCGAGGCGGTCGAGCTGCGTGACGGCGGTGCGCGTTTCGGGGGCAAGGGCGTGCTCCGTGCCGTCGCCAACGTCCACCAGCAGATCGCCCCCGCCCTGGTCGGCGGCGACGCCAGCGACCAGCGCGCGGTCGACCAGCTGCTGGTGGCCCTCGACGGCACCGACGACAAGTCGCACCTCGGCGCCAACGCGCTGCTCGGTGTGAGCCTGGCGGTGGCCAAGGCCGCGGCAGCTTCCCACGGCCTGCCCCTCTACGCCTACCTCGGCGGCCCGAACGCCCACCTGCTGCCCGTGCCGATGATGAACATCATCAACGGGGGCTCCCACGCGGACTCGAACGTCGACTTCCAGGAGTTCATGATCGCGCCCGTCGGCGCCGCGTCCTTCGCCGAGGCCGTGCGCATGGGCGCGGAGGTCTACCACGCGCTGAAGGCGGTCCTGTCGCGCCGTGGCTTGTCGACGGGCCTGGGGGACGAGGGCGGCTTCGCTCCGGACCTGGCGTCCAACTCCGCAGCTCTGGACCTCATCCTGGAGGCCGTCGAGGGGGCCGGCTACACCCCTGGCCACGACGTGGCGCTGGCCTTGGACACCGCCTCGAGCGAGTTCCACGAGGACGGCCGCTACGAGCTCGCGGGCGAAGGTCGCAGCCTGGCCGCCGCCGACATGGTCGACCTGTTCGCCGACCTCGTGGACCGCTACCCCATCGTGTCCATCGAGGACGGCTTGGACGAGAACGACTGGGACGGCTGGCGCACCCTGACCGCGCGCATCGGGGATCGGTGCCAGCTGGTCGGCGACGACCTGTTCGTCACCAACGTCGAACGGGTGCGCCGCGGCATCGCCGAGGGCAGCGCCAACAGTGTCCTGATCAAGGTCAACCAGATCGGCACCCTCACCGAGACGCTGCAAGCCATGGACCTCACCCATCGGGCGGGCTGGACGTGCATGGTGAGCCACCGGTCCGGTGAGACGGAGGACACGACCATCGCGGACCTGGTGGTGGCCACCAACGCCGGCCAGATCAAGACCGGGGCGCCCGCGCGCAGCGACCGGGTCGCCAAGTACAACCAGCTGTTGCGCATCGAGGAGCAGCTGGGGGACACGGCACGCTACGCGGGCGTCCGGGCCTTCCCGCGCGTCGTGCGGGACACCGGATGACGGCTGGCCGGGCACGGCAGCCCGCGCGGAGCCGCACGACCGGGCCGGCCGCAACGCGCGGCGGGCGCTCCGCGGCCCCGGCCAGGAAGCGCGCTCCGGCCAAGACGCCCGCTCCGGCCACCAAGCGCGCCTCGGCCACGAAGCGCGCTCCGGCCACGAAGCGCGCCTCGGCCACGAAGCGCACGACGGCCAAGAAGCGCACGACGGCCCGGCGCCGGGAGCCGGGGCGGCTGCGGCGCGTCCTCACCGGCGACCGCGTCTACGTGTTCGTGTTCATCGGGGTGGTGGCGGCGCTGGTCGCCATGGCGATCAGCCCGCTGCAGAACTTCACCGCGGCGGCCGACCGAGTCGACGGGCTGACCGAGACCCGTGACGTGCTGCGCGAGGAGGTCGACCGCCTCGAGGAGCGCCGCGAACGCCTGCAGGACCCCGAGGAGGTCGAGCTGATGGCGCGCGCACACCTGGGCCTGGTCAAGCCAGGCGAGGTGCCGTTCGTCGTGGTCACGCCCGAATCGGAGCGGGAGCCCGTCGATCTTGCACGTCCCGAGGGCGCCGAGGGGGACCCGGAGCCCGACGGGGCCTGGTACCACCGGCTCGGGCGCTGGCTGAGCGACCTCATGCCCTGAGGCCGGTATTGCGCACGGAGCGGCCGCTCGTCACGCTGGCGACATGGACGATGCCCTGCGGCCGGCCCCCGACGCCTCTTACGAGACCCAGCTCGCCCGTGACCCCCTGGACGACGCCGACGCCGACGTGGCCGCACGGATGATCGGGCGACCGCTGCGCGGGCGGTCTGCGGCGGCGGTGCGCTGCGGCTGGGGTCTGCCCGCGGTCCTGCGGGTCAGCCCCCGCCTGGAGGACGGCACCCCGTTCCCCACGCTGTTCTGGCTGGCGTGCCCGCTGGCGAACAAGCACATCGGGCGCTTGGAGGCGGAGGGCACCATGGTCGGGCTGAACGAGGCGCTGGCAGACGACGAGGCCCTGGCGTCCGCCTACGGCGCCGCCCACGAGCGGTACGTGGCCGCGCGTGACGGGCTGGGACCGCCCGTGCCCGGCAGCCCGAGCGCGGGCGGGATGCCCGGTCGGGTCAAGTGCCTGCACAGCCTGTACGCCCACCACCTCGCCACGCGCGACAACCCGGTGGGCGAGCGCGTGGCAAAGCTGGTCGAGCCGATGGACTGCCCGGCCCCCTGCGTGACCCCGACCGAGCGGTGAGGGTCGCCGCCGTCGACGTGGGCACCAACTCGGTGCGCCTGCTCGTCGCGGAGACGGGCGACCCGCTCACCGAGGTCGCCCGTGAGATGCGCATCACGCGGCTGGGGTCGGGGGTCGACGCCACCGGCCACCTCGACGACGCCGCGCTCGCCCGGACGCTCGACTGCATCGATGACTACGCGCAGCGCTGGACCGCCCTGGAGGCGGATCGGGTGCGGGTCACCGCGACCAGCGCGGTCCGCGACGCCGCGGACCGCGATCGCTTCTTCGACGGTGTCGCGGACCGCACCGGCGTGCGCCCCGAGGTGCTCACCGGCGACGAGGAGGCCCGGACGGCGTTCGCGGGCGCGACCCGCTCGGTGACGGGGACCGTCGCGCCGGTCCTCGTCCTCGACATCGGCGGGGGGTCCACCGAGCTGATCATCGGCGAGCAGGAGCCGCACGCCATGGTGAGCCTCCAGCTCGGCTGCGTGCGGCTGACCGAGAGCCGGCTCGGTGGGGATCCCCCCACCGTCGCGCAGCTGGCCGCAGCCCGCCGAACCGTGGACGGGCACCTCGCGGATGCCGACGAGCGTCTGGACGCCGGCGCCGCCCGGTCCCTCGTGGGGGTCGCCGGGACGGTCACCACGTTGGCCGCCCTGCACCTGGGGTTGCCCGCGTACCTGCCCGAGCGCATCCACGGGTGCCGCGTGCCCGTCGCCGGCGTGCGGGCGCTGAACGATCGGCTCGCGGGCATGCGCACCCGCGAGATCGGTGCGCTCGGTGCCATGGCCCCGGGCCGGGAGGACGTGATCGTCGGTGGCGCGATCATCCTGGAGCGGGTCATGTCGCGCTACGGCTTCGCCGAGGTCCTGGTCAGCGAGGCCGACATCCTCGACGGGTTGGCCCTCGCCCTCCTGGAGGGATGACCCGCCGGGCTACGCGCGCCCTATCGCGGCGACGAGGTCGCTTCGGGTGACGATGCCCACGACCCGCCGGTGCTCGTCCACGACGGGCACCCGCGAGAGGTGGCGGGCGACGATCAGGGTGGCGACGTCCTCGACCGTGGCCTCGGGTCCCACCCACGGCGGGTCATCGTCCATCAGCTCGCCGACCGTCCCGCCAAGGGCGTGGCGGACGTCCTCGTCGAAGCGGTGGCGCTCGCCCGGCAGCGGGAAGTAGGCGCCCAGGATCTCCACGACCGTGGGGCCGTGCAGGCGGGCCTCGGAGACGATCAGGTCGTCGTCGTCGAGGAGCCCCACAAGGCGGCCCTCCGAGTCGACGACCGGGGCGCCGCTGATCCCGCGGCGGCTCAGCAAGGCGACGGCCTCCTCGACGCTGGTGTCGACGGCGACGGTGACCAGGTCGGTCGTCATGATCTGGGTGACAGGCAGCTCGCGGGGCATGGCCGAAGCCTATCCCCGGCGGACCGGGAATGCGGTGGCCTCACTCCGGCTCCTACGCTGTGGGCCGCCGAACCGACACCAGGAGGCCGCAGCCGTGTCCACCCCGCCGTCGTTGTGGGCAACGCCCCGCCCGTTCCGCCGAGCGCTGGTGGTCGTGGCCCATCCCGATGACGCGGAGTTCGGTGCGGCAGCGACCATCGCCCGATGGGTCGACGAGGGCACCGAGGTGCGCTACGTGGTCGCGACCGACGGCGCTGCCGGGTCCCCGGACCCGACCATGACCCGCGAGCGGCTCGTGCCGCTGCGCGTCGAGGAGCAGCGCGCTGCCGCCGGCGAGCTCGGCGTCACCGACATCGTGTTCCTCGGTCACCCCGACGGGCATCTGCAGGCCACGATCCCCGTGCGGCGCCAGGTCGCGGCCGAGATCCGCCGGCACCGGCCCGAGGTCGTGCTCACCCTGAACCCCGAGATCCGGTGGACCGAGCGGGGCACCGTGAACCACCCGGACCACCGGGCGGTCGGGGACCTCGTGCTGCACTCCATCAACCCGGCCGCATCCAGCCGGCTCTGGGACCAGACGCTGCTCGACGAGGGCTTGGAACCCTGGGACGTCAGCGAGCTCTGGCTCATGAGCTTCGGCGGCGGACCGCACCACGTCGACGTCACCGACACCTTCGATCGCAAGATCGCCGCCCTGCGCTGCCACGCCTCCCAGCTGGGGGAGCGGGACCCCGAGGAGCGCATGCGCGCCATGGCGGCCCTGCACGGGCAGGCGGTCGGCGTGGCCCTCTCCGAGGCGTTCACGGTCCTGCGCTTCCGCGACCTCGAGGGGTGACGCCCGGTCGGTCCGCAGAGCCGGGAACGGATGGATCGGCCCGGACGTGCAAGGATGGGCTCACTATGATGATGAGTCCCCGCACCCAGAAGACCGTCGTGAGCGTGCTTGTCGTGGTGATCGGGCTGGCCATGGTGCTGGCCCTGATCGGACGCGGCGGCTGACCCACGCCGGGCACCGTCCGGACACGCACGGCAGATCCCCCCGGTAGGTTCGGTGGGATGGATCCCTGGTCCGTGCTGGTCCGTGCGCTCGACGACCTGCCCGCCGAGTCGCTCACGCCCCCGGTGGGCGGGAGGCTCGGCGCGGCGCTCGTCCTGCTCGGCGATCCCGACGGGACCGGCGACCTCGACGTCGTCCTGACCCGCCGACGCGATGACCTGGCCACCCACCCAGGCCAGCTCTCCTTTCCCGGCGGGCGGGTCGAGACGGGTGAGACGGTCGAGGACGCGGCGGTGCGTGAGGCGATGGAGGAGGTGGCGCTCTCCTCGGGATCGGCGCAGGTGCTCGGGCGCCTGCCGGCCTTCTACATCGCGCCCTCGCGGTTCTGGCTGCAGCCGGTCGTGGCGCGCTGGCACGCCCCGCACCCGCTCACCGCCGCGGAGGCGGAGGTCGCCGAGATCCTCCTGACCCCGTTGGCGACCCTGCGCGACCCGGCGGCGTGGAGGGTGGTGCGGCTGCCGACGGCCGGCCGGACGTGGGCCTGGCAGCTCGACGAGCGCCACCTGCTGTGGGGCGCGACCGCGGTGGTGACCGCCACCGTGCTCGGGATGCTGGACGCGCGCTGGCACGGCGACACCGACCTCGCAGACCTGCCTGCCGAGCGGGAGGTGCGGCCGTGGGAGACCGCGCCCCGGGCTGCGCCCGCCGGGGGGGTCGCGCAGCTGGCGGGACTGGCGGAGCGTCTGATCTCCGCGGTCCCGGTCGACCAGGGCGGCGGCGCGCAGCCGACGCCGGTGATGGTGGCCGCGGCGGGGCGCGCCCTGGCCGCGGCCGTGACGCGGTCCTCCGCAGCCACCTCGGGCCCGGTGCTCGTGCTGGCCGGCGGGGGCGGCAACGGCGCCGTGGGGCTGGCGGCGGCCGGACTGCTGCGGGCTGCCGGCCGAGAGGTGCGGGTGGTGCTGGATCGTCCCGCCGACCGCCTGGCCCCGGTGGCCGCTGCCCCCGCCCGTGCGGTCGCTGCCGTCTCGGCCATCTACGACGGTGCCCTGCTGCCCCCGGCCGGGCTCGTGGTGGACGCCCTGGTCGGTGGGGGGCTCTGCGGGGAGCTCGGCGGGCAGCCGCGCGAGCTCGTGCTGGCGCTGCGTCACCAGTCGGCACCGGTCGTGGCGGTGGACACGCCGAGCGGTTTGCACCCCCTGCGCGGCCTGGTCGGTGCGTGCGTGCCGGCGGACGTCACGGTGGCGCTGGGCGCGCTGCGACCGGGGCTGCTCGGTCGGGGCATGGGACCGTTCGTGGGCGACCTCTACCTGGCCGGTCTCGACGCGCAGGCTGACACCCTCGTGCGACTCGTGCCCGACACCGCGGTTACGCTGGCGGCGCAGGATCAGCCGGTCGGCCCGGATGGCGTAATCAGGCAGCCGCGGGGGCCTTAAAAGCCCCTGTCCCTCGGGACGTGTGGGTTCGAGTCCCACTCCGGGCACCAGTTCTGCGGACTCACCGAGGATGCGATCGGAGGCATAGCGATGACGCTGACGGAGATCCTCGAGAGCTGGCTGCGCGACACTGAGCAGGCGCATGGCAGTCCGCCGTGCGGCGTGGTCGTCGCGCCGGAGCTGTTCGCCCATCTCGCCGAGGAACAGGGCCGCGCCGAACCCATCGTCGGCGAGCTGGCCGTTCTCCGCGTTGCAACGGACGGTCCGGCCCGCGCAGATCTGCCGGTCTTCGACGAGATGATCGAGATCTCGGGACCCGATCGCGTGAGCATCTATGTCGGCGTGGATCCGCTGGCGAGCACCTTCCCGCTGGGGCTCGACCCGGAGATGCCGGTCGTCTTCGTGCCCGTGCCGCCTGATCGGCTCGACGACTGGGCTCAGCTGGAGACGTACAGCCAGCTGCGGTGGTTTGGTGTCAGCCCGGCGGAGGCGATGGTCGGCGCCCACCAGTAGACCCCGGATGCGACCGCGTATCGCAGCTGCGACCGTGATCCACCGGTATAGGCTCCAGCATGCAGGTATGTGCTGTCGTGCTCGCGTCTGGGCGGCGGTCACCGGCGTGTTGCAGGGGGCGTGGATAGGGCATGGAGAGCCTGGAGCGGGGCCGTTCGAGCTTCGACCGGCACGTCTGGGGTGACGCCTACGCGCAGCTGTCAGCCGCAGACGGTGAGGAGCCGCTCGGGCCGGAGGATCTGCGGCGGCTCGCCGTGGCCGCGGCTGTGCGGTGCGCCTTCTGGCTGGCCCTCGAGTTGTTCAACCGGGGGGAGATGGCCCGCGGTGGCGGGTGGCTCGCCCGGGCGCAGCGGCTGCTCGACGACTACGGGCAGGAGTGCGTGGAGCAGGGCTATCTGCTCCTGCCGTTGGCGCTGCGGACGCTGGAGTCGGGCGACCCGGTGGGGGCACGGGAAACCTTCCTACGAGCGACTGACCTGGGGGGACGCTACGGCGAGCCGTGGCCTACGACGCCGGGCAGAACTCCACCGACAACCAACACCACCTCGAAACCACCGCCGTGGGCTATGTGACCTCGCTGCCGCCGTCCAACCATCCAGCGCTGCTGGCCATCAACCACGACGCGTTCGAGGTCGTCGACGCCGACCGCTTCCCCGGCGTGACCGCCCATGACACCACCGTGACCGCCTACGGCGTCACCCGCCGCTGTGTCATCACCCACTCGCCCGACTTCCACGCCGCCCAGACACGCGGGTTCTCCCAGACCCTGGCCAAAGCACGCCGCCAACTCGCCGAGCTGCAAGCCCGCCTCGCCCGCGGCCGCACCCGCAAGAACACCGCAGCCATCCAAACAGAGATCGACCGTATCCTCGCGCCCCGCTGGCTGGGCCGCGTCATCACCGTCGAGCTCACCGGCGAAGATGCCGCCACCCGCAGGCTGCGCTGGCGCACCAACCACCGCGCCCGCGCCAAGCTCGAAGACGAGCTGTTCGGCAAACGCATCCTGTTCACCAACCGCGACAACTGGCCCGTCGCCGAGGTCGTGGGCGCCTACCGCTGGCAACCCGACGTCGAAGCCGGCTTCCGCCAGATGAAGGACCCCAAAGTCGTGTCGTTCTCGCCGATGTTCCACTGGACCGACCACAAGATCCGCATGCACGCCTTCTACTGCACCCTCGCGCTGCAGATCGCCCATCTCATGCGCCGCACCGCCGCCCACGCCGGCCTGCCCATGTCCGTGCGTGAGCTGCTCGCCACCCTCGCCGGCATCGAAGAGACCGTGCTGGTCTACCCCTCCACCGGCGGACGGCCCAAAGCCAGGCGCATGCTCACCGACATCAACCCCACCCAGCAGCGCCTCTACGACCTGTTCGGCCTCGACCGCTACGCCCCACGCGCTTAGGTCATACACTCCCACCAGCAGAAAACATGCCCTGACCTGCACATTCACCGCTCAACACGTCGCCATCCAGGAAAGTCGGGCTAGGGCAGTCCGCTGAGGACTGGCTCCACGCAGGTGAACGCGGGGTCGACCAGGGCGGCGATCGCGTCGAGGTCCTCGCGTGTCGGGTCGATCACGCCAACGGTCAGGTGCTCGGCGGCGGCGCTGTAGCTCAGGGTGCCGTCGTCGTGCAGTGGCCGGAGCGCCTCCTGTGCCGCGCCCAGCTCCCGCTCGGTGGCCGCCGCCTGCGAGACGGGGTCGGGTTCTTCCTCGGAGCTGATGTCGGGCACCTCGTCGCAACGGCGCAGCGGGTGCCCGTCGAACACCGCGTCAAGCGCCGCGGCGCTCATCTGCCGCGGCGGCGCCGGCGGGGCGGGCGCAGGAGATCCGTCGTAGGGAGGCAGGGACAGCTGGGTCTCGACGTCGCCGCCGTGCCCCTCGTGCTGGCGCAGGACCGCGGTGAGCTGCTCGGGCAGGTCACCGCGGTGCACCGCGACAACGTGCGCGGTGGTGAGCAGCGGCTCCTCGCACCCGCCGGGCGGCGGCAGGAACGTCGGTTCCAGGACACCACCGGACAGGCGCATCTCGACCAGGTCGTCGGGACAGGCGTCCTCCGCGCGCACGGACACCAAGACCACACGCGTGCCGAAGTCCACCTGGGGTGGCGGTCCCGCGAAACCGTGGTGGTCCCAGAGCCGGCTGAACGAGTCCGCGTCGCCGGCCAGGTGCCAGCCGTCGTCGCCGGTCGCCGTCTCGGATACGCCGAGCACCTCGAACCAGATCGCGTCCGCGGCTGCGGCCGGTGTCGCCGGCTCGGACCGGTCCGACTGTCCAGGCTGCAGCGGCTCGCCACAACCAGCCAGCACCAGCACGGCGAGCACCGGCACGGCCAGCACCCGGCGGATGCGATGCATCGGCTGCCTTCCCCTCTGTTCGTGACGTGCCAGAGCCAGTGAGGGCGATTCTCTGCTGTGCCGGGCAGGGCGGTCGCGCTGCGACCGCCATGGAGATGCTGAAGCCACAGTCGTCCTGTCAGACGCCGCCTCATCCGCGGGGGTTCCGGGATCGGCGATGGGCGCTGCCGGCTCACGGGCGGGTGACCCGGTACTGCGCCACCACCTGCGGTGCACCAGAGTACGACAGATGCACGCTCGCCACGGTCGCCTTTCGTGGCCATACTGCTGGCCATGTCGGCACCCGCAGGGCCGTACTACGGCCGTGATCTGGCCCTCGTCCATCACCGGGGGTTCGGCGCTCACGCTTCCGGCTGCGCGGACGGGATGCTGGCGCTGCTGGAGCCGGTTCGGCGGTCCCGTGGCCTGGTGCTGGAGCTGGGATGCGGCAGCGGACTACTGACCCGCTACCTGGTGGAAGCGGGACATCGGGTGGTCGCCAGCGATGCGTCCTCGGCGATGCTGGATCTGGCTCGGTCGGTCGTGTCCGACGCCGACGAGCTCTGCCGTCTGGTCCTGCCGGATGACCACCTGCCAGCAGCGGACGCGGTGGTATCGGTCGGCCACGCGCTGAGCTACCTCGCCGACGAGGACGCGATCGACCGTTCGCTGGTCGCCATCGCCGAGGCGCTCCGCCCTGGTGGGATCCTGGCTGTCGACATCTGCGACCTGCGCTGGGCGGCATTGCGCGGCGACCAGCCCACGGTGGGATCCGTCGGGGAGGATTGGGCGGTCATCACGGAGTCCACGGTGCCCGCGCCGAACAGATACGTCCGCGACATCACGACGTTCGTGCGGGTCGAAGACGGGTCGTGGCGGCGTGGGCACGAGCGTCACGAGAACGTGTTGATCGACACGTCCGGGGTTCCGGAGCTGCTGGCCCGCCACGGCGTGGACGTCACCGTGGTGTCGACGATCGGCAGCTACCAGCTGCCGGCGGGCCTGGTGGCCATCATCGGTCGTCGTCGGCCGTGAGCGCCTACCCTGCCTGACCTGGGCCGGCGATCGCCACGAGGACGGCGATGTCGTCGTGGGCGACGCCGTCCTGGTACGCGAGCGCGGAGGTTTCGATCGCCCTGCTGAGGGCGGCGGCAGAGCCGCCGGCTTCGGCTTGCACCACCTCGGTGACGCCGGCCACCTCGAGCTGGCTGCCACCGCGGTTGCGCGCCTCCAGCACGCCGTCGGTCAGGAGGATGAGCCCGTCGCCGGCCGCAAGCTCGACGGTCGTGCTGGTGAGCTCGATCTCGTCGAAGAGGCCGACCGGCGTCCCGGTCAGCGGCAGGGCGGTGACGGTGCCGTCCGCGCGGAGCACCAGCGGCACGGGGTGGCCGGCGCTGGCGATGCGGGCGGTCACGCCACCGCCGTGGTGCGCGGTGGCCAGCACGCAGCAGACGGTGGCGAAGCGCGGCTCGAGCTCGTCGGACGCGACGTCGCCGCGCATGACGGCGTTCAGGTCCTCCAGGATGGCAGCGGGTTCGCGGTTGCGGATGGCGGCGGCACGGAGCGTCCATCGGGCCAGGCCGGTGATGCGCGCCGCCTCGGGGCCCTTACCGCAGACGTCACCGAGCACCATGCACCACTCGTCGCCCACGGCGAAGACGTCGTAGAAGTCTCCGCCGACCTCGACGCCCTCCAAGGCGGGGTGGTACCGCGCCGCCAGGTCGATGCCGGCGATGGACGGCAGGCGGGGCGGCAGCAGGCTCTCCTGCAGGGTGCGGGCCAGGGCCGCGGAGCGCTCGCCGGCCTGGGTGATCGCGGCCTGCTGCGCCCGTTCCACGGTGACGTCGCGAAACGTCCAGGCCCATCCCAGATAGGCGCCCTCGTCGGTGTGCAACGGGATGCCGTGGCGGTCGAGCACCCGGCCGTCGGCGAGGTGGATCTCGTCCTGGGCGGTCGCCGGGGGGGCGGCGTAGAGGGTGCGCACGCGCGCGATGAACGACGCCGGGTCCGCCACCTTGTCCATGGCCTGCTCCAGGAGCAGGTCGTCGTCCTCGGTCGCCGCGCGCGCCGCGTCGAACCCCCACACCTCCGCGAAGCGGTCGTTGCGTGACAGCACCCGGCCGCCTGGGTCGACGACGAGGATCCCATCGAGGCTGGCCCGGTACAGCGCACCGAGCAGCGCGGCCTGGTAGCGCTGCGCCGCGCGATCACGCTCCCCCGCCTCGTACAGGACCGCGTTCTCGATCAGCACGCCGGCCCGCCCGACCAATTCGGCGGCCAGGGCCATCCCGGCGTGGTCCAGATGGCGGGACCCGGTGGCGAGGAAGATCACCGCTCCTACGGGGTCGCCCCGGCCACGGATCGGCAGCACGAGGCCGCTGGTCACCCGGAGGCTCTGCAACGCCGCCCGTTGGGCGTCGCTGGTGGCCATCGCCGCGAGCTCGCCCTCCCCGAGGTGCTGGATGCGGCTGGTGACACCGTTGCGGATCGCGGCACCGACCCCGGTGGGGGCGTCGAGACGGACCGGCCAGCGCTCGGCGAGGTCGCGCAGGATCCGCTCGCCCTCGGCGTCGGTGTGGGACACCGCGACCAGCCGGACGTGCTCGCCCTCACGCACGTAGACCGCGGCGCAGTCGGCGACGTGCGGCACACCGACGGCGCCCAGGCGTGTGAGCCGCTCGTCCAGGTCGAGGGTGTCGCCCAAGGTCGCGGACACCCGCGCGAGCAGGGCGAGGCGCTCGGTCGCGGCCTCGGCGGCGGCCCGGGCGGCGGACTCCCCGGCGAGCAGCGCCGTGCGCTCCTCCTCCGCGCGACGGCGGGCGGTGACGTCGCGGGTGATCCCGATGTAGCCCGTCAGGTGCCCTCCGGCCACCAGGGGTTGGGCGTCGCAGTGGAGCCAGCGCGTGCTCCCGTCGGGCCACACCACCCGGTGCTCGACCATGTAGTCGTCACCGGCTTGGGTGGCGGCGTCCACGGTCGCCATCACCGCGGCACGGTCATCGGCGTGGACGAGGTCGGCCCAGGCCTGAATCGTGCCGGCGAAGGAGCCCGGGGCCAGGCCGAAGAGCGCCTCCAGGGCGGGGTCCCACGCGGTGGCGCCCGACGCGCGGTCCCACTGCCACACGCCGAGCCCGCCGGCGCGCAACCCAAGGCGCAACCGCTCGAGCTCCACACGCACGTGGGCTGCCGCGTCGCCGACCGTGCCGCCGCCGTCCGTGCCGCTCACCGTCCCGATCCGCCTCGGCGGGGCCGCCGACGGCCCCACCCGGTGACACAGGATACGGCCGGCCGGGGCCGAGATCCGCGGCAGGACGCGCGCACCCTCGTGCGCCACGCCGGCGGCCGCACACGTCGGGATCAGCGAGCGCGTAGGCTCGGGGCCCATGGCTACCGATGAAGAACGCATCGCCCTGTTCCTCGACTACGAGAACCTCGCCATCGGCGCGCGCGAGGACCTCGGGGGCATGGCGTTCGACCTGAAGCCCGTCGCCGACGCGCTGGCCGAGCGGGGCCGGGTCGTGGTGCGCCGCGCCTACGCCGACTGGTCCTACTTCGACGCCGACCGGCGCATGCTGACCCAGCAGCACGTCGAGCTCATCGAGATCCCCCAGCGCATGGGCGCGGTCCGCAAGAACGCCGCGGACATCAAGATGGCCGTCGACGCGATCGAGCTGTCCTTCGAGCGCAGCTACATCACCACGTTCGTGATCTGCACCGGCGACAGCGACTTCACCCCGCTGGTCGGCAAGCTGCGGGAGCTGAACAAGCGGGTGATCGGCGTCGGCCTGCATGCGTCCACGTCGGCGATGCTGCCGCCCGCGTGCGACGAGTTCCTCTTCTACGAAGGTCTCGAGGGCGTCAACGTGCCCCAGCGCACGAAGGGCCGCAGCGGGCGCCGGGGCCCGTCTCGGCCGCCGGCGGCGAAGCCCACCACCCGGGGCGGTGCCGCGGTGACCTCCGAGCAGGCGCCGCAACGCGAGCCGGTTGCCCACGAGCCCGAGAAGGAGATGTCCACCCCCAAGGGCGAGCCCGCCGAGCTCGGCAAGCTCGTCACCCAGACCCTGTCGGGCCTGCACCGCTCGACCGGTGGGGAGGTGCTGGCCTCGACGCTGAAGCGCGCGCTGCTGCGCAAGGACCCGACGTTCAGCGAGGCGGACTACGGCTTCCGTGGCTTCGGTGAGCTCCTGCGCCACCTGGAGTCCAAGAAGGTCATCGAGCTGTCGGCCGGCACGGCCAAGGGTGACCCGGAGGTCGGCTTCCCCGAGGAGTCCAGCGGCGAGGAGGGGGCGTTCGCGCTGCTGCGCGACGTCGTCGCCGACCTGCAGAAGGAGGGCGACCTGCCGCCCCTGTCGGGGTTGAAGGACGTGCTGCGCAAGCGCCAGTCGGACTTCAGTGAGAAGGAGTTCGGCTTCGGCGGGTTCCTGCAGTTCGCCAAGGCCGCGCGCACCCGCGGGGTGATCACCATGGAATGGGACGACGACGCCGACGACTACGTCCTGGCCGTGCCGGACGCCTGAGCTGAGACGTGAATCGCCGGATCGTGCGGAGGCGATTCTCCGCTGTGCAGGGTGTGGCGGTCGCG